>JAADIP010000019.1 GCA_013151275.1 Calditrichota bacterium
GTAGGGTATTTTGCAAAGCATGTAGATATGCAGCCTACATTACTAAATTATAATCCGGATGCTTGCCCAATAAAACTTGAAATTGGTAATGATGTCGGCGAAGAAATAGCTGTATTCAATGAAAGGTTTGGTCGTTGGGTAATTATGGGACCGCCACTTCCGAGACATGATCTGCAATCAATGAAAAATTATTCTGTCCCGCAGAATTTTGCTTTGTTCCAAAACTACCCCAACCCTTTCAATCCACAAACTCAGATTGCCTTTAACTTACCAGAAAGATGCCATGTCGTTATAAGTGTATATAATCTTACCGGAAAACTGATTAAAATATTATATAACGCGCAGACAGATGCAGGTAAACATCAAGTTGTTTGGAATGGCTTGGATAATACTGGTAGGACTGTCGCCAGCGGAATTTATATTTACAAACTAACAGCCACTAATGAAAAAGGAAAGCAATTTAATTTTTACAAAAAGATGATGTTGCTGCGGTAAATTTGATATTTGTAGAAATTTGTGATTCTTTAAGGGGATAGAAATTTTCTATCCCCTTTTGATTATTTTGTGGATTCGCAGAGTAGAATTACAAATTACGCAAGATGCGATTAATTTAATATCCTTAGTACACCCGAATCAGTTTAACGCGATATACTTAATAATAGTTTTTAATACTTTCAATATTCGCATGCGAATCAAAGTTTTTTTCAAAGTTAATATAACATCCCAATATTTCTTTATTCCTTGAACGTATTCTTTGCTTATCCAATTCTATTATGTATTGCTTAAAAGTGCCATTTATTAGCAATTCTTCAAAATTCTATGCTTTAAACGCTTTGGAAAATTACCATTCCATATAATGGGCACTTAATGTCTTTAAATGTAATTTTTTTATCGCATTTAATTTTTTAGATTTTTTAAATAAAGCCTAAAACCTTTAATATCAATGGCTACATCGGATTCTTACTAGAAAATTATTTGTGTTAATAAAAACTTAAACCACTTTGAGTCAAAGTTCAGACTATCTATTTTAAACTTCCCACCTCATTTTCCACCCCTTCCAGAATTTCACCCGATTTTACCAGCTCTTTCATCGTTGTGTGATCTTTGTACAAAGGGCGGTCCTCGTCCAAATATTCCACGTATTTTCTGATAACCGCTTTGGCTGCGCTAACCCCTTTGCCGAATTTGTGCGTGCGGAAATCCAACGCCTGCGCCGCAGCCATGAATTCAATACCTAAAATTCCGTAGGCGTTGTCCAGAATTTGCTGATTTTTTAGAGCCGTGTTCATGCCCATGGAAACAAAATCCTCCTGATCGGCTGCTGCGGGGATCGACTGGATGGAAGCGGGCATGGAGAGAATGCGCTGTTCCACAATCAAAGTATCGGCGGTGTACTGGCTGAGCATCAATCCCGAAAACATTCCCGCGCCCTTGGTCAGAAAAGGCGGAAGTCCGGCGCTCAGAGCCGGATTGTTCAAACGGTTCATGCGTCTTTCGGACATCACGCTGACCATGGTAACGGCGGCGCCGACCATATCCATCGGTAAAGTAACAGGGGTGCCCTGAAAATTAGCGCCGGTCAGGGTTAGTTCGTCCTCAACAAAAAATACGGGATTATCGCCCACGCCGTTCAACTCGATTTCCACCTGTTCCCGGGCGTACCGTAAGGCGTCCCTTGCCGTGCCGATCACCTGCGGGGTGGATCGCATGGAATAGGCATCCTGCACGCGTTGTTTTACTTTTCCCGTCCACAAATCGCTGCCCTTTAAACACTTGCGAATGGAGCGGGCGCTGCGGACGGCTCCTTTAAATCCGCGGACTTTGTGCAGGCGTTCGTCGTACGGTTTTAAATTGGTCAATAAAGCCTCTAAAGACATGGAGGCTGCAATTTCCGCCTGACGCAGCCATCGTTCCATGTCGTACAAATGCAAAGCGCTCATGGCTGTCAGCAAATTGGAGCCGTTAATCGTCGCCAATCCGTCCCGCGCTTTTAAACCGGGAATTTTGATGCCGGCGCGTTCCATGGCAATCTTTCCGGGTAAACGTTCACCCTGATAATACGCCTCGCCTTCGCCCAACAGCAAAAGCGCGATTTGAGACATGGGGGCTAAATCGCCCGAAGCTCCCACCGATCCCTTTTGGGCAACCACCGGAGTGACGCCCTTATTGAGCATCTCAGCCAACGTCAGGGTGATCTCCTTCCGAACTCCGGAGCGTCCGTGGGCGTGAACGTTGATCCGGCTTGCCATGGCTGCGCGCACATATTCGACAGGCGCAGGATCGCCGATTCCCGCCGCGTGATTGTAAATTAAATATCGTTGAAATTTTTCCACCTGCTCGTCGCTCAAAATGACTTCCGAAAATTCGCCGATTCCGGTGTTGATTCCGTACATCACTTCCCGGGCGGCAATCTTTTTCTCTAACATTGCCCGGCAAGCGTTAATCCGCGCCAAAGCCTCCGGGTGAAGTTCAACTTTTTCGCCGAAACGCGCGATACGTACAAGTTTTTCAATGGTAAGCGAATTGCCGTCCAAAACGATCGCCATAGTTAATCCTTCCCTTGATTAGTATTACAAAAGGATGTTAAGCGCAGTAAAGTTACAAAGATATTTTATGTCTGTCCAATACCAAAGAGAATTTTTTAGCCGTTAACCGGGGCAGATATTTTCGTCTGTTGAATATTTATTAATCGGGTGATTTTGACGGCAGTCGTTTTTCGGTTTGTTTACGCTGTCCGAATTTACTTATACTTTTTGGAAATCTTATTAATATAAACGACCCGGCAATTTTATTTATTAAAAAATTTTGATTTTTCTTTTTGAGATTTAAACATCCCGCCGCGCCGAAAAAAAGAAGGCGGGAATTCTCTCCCGCCTTCAGCTTCGGTCAATCCACGCCAAAAAGTAATTTTTTAAACCCGTTGTACCAGTTTAACAAAGGGCTGGATATTGAAGCGTTTAAGGTTCTATTAAGCACCTGCTTCAGGCGCAGTCGCGTTAATATCAGTCCCAGAACGGTCAATGTCAATAGATGCAAAAATTCGGGTAAAATTTGCGACCACCCGGCGCCCATGGCGGTAACGCGCGTCATGCCTTGCAGATAAGGCGTTGTCGGCATCAGGTTTGCTATCCATTGCAGAGCCCGGGGCATGGATTGTAACCGCCAGCTAAATCCTGATAAAAGAAAGACCGGGTACGATGTGAAGACCAGAAACTGTAACGCAATAATCTTCCTTTGAAAAAGGGTGCCGATAAAAAAACTCAAATAGGTCGCGGAAATCAAAAACAGGACGGTAAAAAGCAGGAATGTCAAATAATTCCCCCTGAAAGGAATATTTAAAAGAGCGTAATCCACGGTAAAAAAGAAAGCCGCGTAGGCAGTGTAAAGCGCAAGGTAAAAGAACGATTTACCTCCGATAACCGCCCAGATACTGCCGTTGGCGCGGGAGAATAAATCCGCCCATGAATTTGATTCGCTTTCTTTAGCCACAGACATAGCCAGACCAAAGAGCAGCGTTTGTTGTAAAATGAGCACAAGAATTCCGGGAATCAAAAAATCTCCGTAACTTTGCCGCGTGTTAAAAAGATTGCGGTCGTCCACACGCAGAGGCTCGATTTGCTCCGACGCCTGATCGAAATTCAGACCTCTGGTTTGAAAATAACGCAGCCGGATTCCGGCTTCCATGGTTGCCGTTACTTCCTGTACTGCGCGATTGACGTCATTAGCCGGTAAAAATCGGCTGGTATTCAAATAAACTTTCAGATCGGTTTTCCCTCCGCGTTTTAAATTCCGTTCGAAATCGGCGGGAATCAGGATAACTGCCTGCGCGTCCCAGGCGTTAAGGCGGATTTTTGCCTGCTCAAGGTCCGTTTCAATGCCGCCGACCTTCAGCATCTGATGCGCGTCCAGATAGCGGATCAATTGTCGTGAAAGAGCCGAATGATCCCGGTCAACAATCACAATCGGAACTTCCGCCTCGGTTTTGTGCAAATAGACAGATCCGTAAAAAAGCGAATAAAATAAGGGCGAAAGCAGAATAATCGTTAAAAGGTCCAAATCTTTAACGATAAGTTTAAGCTCTCTTTGAAAGACTTGCCAAAATCCTTTTATCTTTGTTTTCATGACACGCCCTCCGCTTTGAGATTACCGGATTCGCAGAATTTCTTTTTACGGCGGATCATTAATCCCAACGTTCCGAATACGCCGATCAGCAGAAAAACGGTTAATTTCAGAACTTCGGGCAAAACGTAGTAAAACGGCGCGCCCATTTGATACAGTTTGATGTAACCGACCATGAAATGAGTGGAAGGCAGCAGCTGCGCGTAAAGCGAATGAATCCGGGGCATGGCTTCCACCGGGAAGGTGTATCCCGTAAAAATGAAAGCCGGAGTGCTGATAAAAATTGCCGCTTCCGTGGCTAACATCATATCCGTGAAAAGACATGAAAGAAACATTCCGATGAAAAAGACGGCAGACACAAAATAGATCAGATAAGCAATAAGAATAAACGCCGATGAATGCACGGGAATATGAAACAGGGGAAACACGATGCCCATCAGCAGCAACACTCCGCAGATATGCAGTAAAAGATGGGGAAGCGTTTTTCCTAAAAACAGAGCGCTAAGGCTGCCGCGCGCGGTTTGAAAAAGTTCTTTAAGCGTTCCTTCTTTGATTTCCGCGCTGATCACCAGAACCGCGGAGATCATTACGACCATTTGATAGAGAATTGGTAAAAGTCCGGCGACCAAAAAATTCTGGTAATTGTAAGCCGGATTGTACAACGAAACGGTTTCAACCCGGATGGGGTGTGCGCGGTCCAACGCCTGATTTTTACCGTTACCCGAAGATTGCAATTTTCTAACTTCAATTCCCACGGAAATCGTGCGCAAGGTGGTCATGGCTGCTTTCAGGGCTACGTTGCCGACAATGATGTTGGTTGAATTTTTGAAAAACACCACGTGCCCGCTTTTGCCGGCTTTGATTGTCTTTTCCAGATTGCGGGGAATGTAAATTGCCGCCTGAATGTCGCCGCGTTTAAACCCTTCTTCGATTGCTGTTTGATCATTTACGTATTCGGTGATTTTAAATGAAGGATTTGCGGCAAGGCTGCGAATGATCAATCGCGAAAGAGCGCTGTGATCATTGTCGTAAACCGCCAGCGGCAGTTCCCGAACCACCGCGTTTTTGTAAATTAAAGCGACGGTCAAAAAAATCGCAATTGGCATAAAGATGATCAGCATGTACAGAGTCTTGCGCGTCCGGATGCGTTCGAATTCGCGGCGCATTACCGCTGTTATCGGCGATGTAAGTTTATTTTGTCGTTTCATGGCTGTTCACCGAAGTTTTTTAGTTTGACTTTTCCAGTTCAATACGCACCGTCATTCCGGCGCGTAAACCTTTAACCGGTTTTTCGGGACGGAGATGAATCTCAAAAGTTTTCAGATCAAAATCGCCTTTCTGGTTTGTGGCTCGCCAGGTTGCGAAATCAGCCATTTCCGAAATGTAAGTGACTTTAAAATCGGTTTGCAGATTATTTAGCGCCGGAATTGTTCCCTTAAAAATTTTTCCTTTCCCGATTTTCCGCATCCGGTCTTCGCGCAACTGTAAAACAACCCAAACATCTTTCGGATCAATAAGCGTGATAACCGGATAACCGGCGGCTACAATTTCGCCGCGATCTGCTACCAAAGAACGCACGATCCCGCTAATGGGGCTTGTGAGCTTCGTTTCTTCCTGATAAGCCAAAGCCTCGCGGTAGGCGTTTTCCGCCTGACGGAACAGAGCTTCAGCGGCGCGGATTTCTTCTTCCCGCGCGCCGTTCATCACCATTTCATATTTAGCCTTAGCCGCCTCCATCTGCTCTCTGGCTGCTTTGAATTTAAATTCCGCTTCATCCATCTCCTGAGTCGAAATCACGCTGTCTTTGTACACCTGCCGCACACGTTCGTAGGTCTTTTGCGCAAACTCAAATTGATGTTTGGCTTGCAGGTACAATTTTTCGACCGCTTCTTTTTCTTCGGAACGCGCTCCGCGACGCGCCATGTCCATTTTGGCTCGCGCGGCTTCCATTACCGCCTGCGCCTGCCCGACTTTGGCGTCTATCTCTTTGCTTTCCAGACGAGCCAGCAGTTGACCCTCTTTGACAATATCTCCCTCTTTTACAAACAGCGAATCGATTCTTCCGGGAATTTTGGAAGCAACGTCGATTTCGGTGACTTCCGCGATTCCGGTCAATATTTCTTTTTCCGGTTTCAGCGACTGATAAATTAAGACAACCGCGGAGATAACGGCTAAAACAACGGGAACGGCTAAGACTCCTTTATTTTTTAAACGTTTCATCGTTCTTCCTCCTTATTTCCAGATTTGCACGAATTTTTGAGTGTTTCCTTCGGCTACCAAAAGATCCGTCAATGCCTTGTAATATTCATAAAGCGAATTCAACCGCTCAATCCGGTTTTTTTCCAGTACAAGACGCGCGTCAATAACATTCAGCGAAGTTCCCATTCCGCTTTGAAATCGTTTTTCCTGCAGTTTCAGGTTTTCTTTGGCAAGTTCGATATTTGCCGCTAATTGATGATAGCGTTTTTCGGCGTTGCGCATCTCGCGGTACGACTTATTGATCCACAGCTCAATTTGGCGTTCGGTCTGTTTCTGCAAATAATCGACTTCTTTTTTGAGATGGCGGGAAGATTGTATCCGATCGTATTTTTTGAATCCGTCAAACACATTGAACTGCAAACTTACACCCACAGCCCAGCGCGGTTCCAAAGAAGACAGATATTCGGGATACATTTCGTATTTCCCGAAGGCGGCAAGCTGCGGTAAAAATTCGGCTCGTTCGGCGACGAATTTTTGTTCCGCGGCTTTTTTCTTGGCTGCTATGAGCCGCAAAATGGGCTGCGTCTTTTGCGCGCGATTCAAAATTCTTTGTAATGAATCGTTGAAAACGTGAAATTGCAAGGAATCGCTTACTACCACGGGAGCGTCTTCCGGCAAACCAAGGCTGTGTTTCAACGCCAGATACGCCAGCTCCAGTCTGTTTTGATCGTCAAACAGATTGCGTTCCGCTTCGGCTACGGCTACCTTGGCGCGCAGAACGTCCGTGCGGGCAATTAATCCCTCCTTAAAAAGAATTTGCGCCTGACGGCGATGTTTTTTCATTCCGGCAAGAACGTCTTTGCGGGTTTTTATCACCTGCTGAAGAAGAACCACGGAAAGATAGTTTGTGACGACATCTTTGACGACTTCGTTTTTGGTTTTTTGTAATTCCGCTTCCATCGACTTTACTTCAGCCGAAGCGAACTTTTTGGCGGCGATCAGTTTTCCGCCCAAAAAAAGAGGTTGAACGCCGATTAAAGAGGCTGTTTTGTAATCCTGATCTTTAAAGGTTTCGGTAAAGGAGGGCAGGGCGGCGTTAAGCTGCGAATATGCTGTTTGCCGCACAATCGCCATCTCCTGCTCGGTTAAAGGGCGGTGGTTTGTGATTATGCTTTGTAAATTCGCCAGGCTGACCTGATCGCCCGTTTGCAATTGAATAATGGCTTCGCGAATGGGATTGAGATCAATCTGCAAAGGATCGTTAAGATGGGTGTAACTCGCCTTTAGATTAAGCGAAGGAAGAAAGTTGCCCCATGCCTCCAGATCGGCATATTTTTTCTGTTGGAGTTTTTCTTCAACCTGTTTGATCTTTTCGTTGTTTTTCAGAGCCGTCTCAATGGCTTGATCGAGCGGAATAACCTGTGCGTTTAAATTGCCGATCAGAAAGGCGAACACAATTCCCGGTATCGTTATTCTTCCGAATGCAGTTTTCGCTTCCATGGTAGTAATCTCCCTGATTTTAATTTGTTTGAAGAACCAGTCCGTCTAAAATCAAAGTTTTAATGTTTTGTTTAAACTCATCCGCGGAACCGGATTTGCGCATAATGATAGCGTGAACCGCGTCGATGATAATGGCGAACAGGGCGCTGTAAATAATTTCGGGCTTTAAAACGCGCACCTCTTTTTGTTCGATCGCCTTCAGCATGCGCTCGACGAAAAAGCTTCGATAATGTCCGGTCACGTTTTCCATGGCTTTGATCACGCTTTGAATTCGGGCGAGATTGGACATGAGAACCATGGAAAAGGTTTCCGGATGACCGATAAAATAATCGATAGCCGTGTCAATAATGATTTCCACGTACTCTTTGAATGTCTGAGCGTTTGCGGCTTGATTGTGCAGATGCTCAAAAGCCTGATTGCTGAGATATTCGATGGTTTTGAGATAGAGATCGTCTTTATTTTTGAAATAGCGGTAGAGGGTTCCTTTGCCCACGCCGGCGTCGCGGGCGATGGTTTCCATGTCCGCTTCGTGATAGTGGACTTTAGCGAAATATTTGGCGGCAGCCTGTAAAATTTTGTTCTGCCGTTCTTTTTGCAAAGGTGTTAATTCGCCGATCATGATAAACCTCCCTTGGTAAAACTTACTGGTACTACAAAACAGAACTGACCAGTCAGTCCGAATATAATCAATCGCTTTTTTGTTGTCAATAGTCTTGTAAAAAAAAATTGGCGTAAATGGAGATGAAGGTCGTGATGCGTAATGCGTGATGAGTAAAGAGATCGTGATGCGTGACGCGTAATGCGTGATGAGCGACCGGTAACCAGTAACCGGAGAAGCCGCTTACACCCTTAACCCTTAACCCTTAACCCTTAACGAATATGTGACCGGTTACCGATGGACTGAGGGAGAAAATCATAAATCCGAAATTCGAATATCGAAATCCGAAACAAATTCGAATGACCAAATGACAGAAATTCAAAACAAAATTTTGTTAACGAAAAATATTCTGAAATTCAGATACTGTGCGATTTGAGCAAAGACCCCCCTTGCCTTCGGCGTTCCCCCCTTGAAAAAGGGGGGAAATTAAAAGGGGGATCTTTGATGCAAAACAAAGCAAAATTGACATTAAAAACCGTAATGTGTAGTGCGTAATGAGTAACAAACTAAATAGACAGGCTCCCTTCGACAAGCTCAGGGAGCGGAGTGACCAGCAACCAGTTCCGCTTAACCCTTAACAAAATGAAAAGGAAATTCATCAATCATCAATCATCAATCATAAATCCAAACCTTGTCACGCTGTACGCTATTTCATCAGAACCATCTTTTTGGCGGATTGTTTATCGCCGACTTTTAATTGGTAAAAATAAACGCCTGTGGCGTAATTTGCTCCGTTGAAATACACGTAATGAAGTCCGTTATTTTGAGTTTTATCCACGAGGGTTTGGATGAGTTGCCCTCTGGAATTGAAAATTTTCAGGGTGACGTGCTCATTTTTCTTAACAACATAATATCTAATTTGAGTAACCGGATTAAACGGATTCGGCTGATTTTGGTAAAGCACGAATGTCTGAGGCTGTAAATCGGGCATTTCAATGGAATCGGAAGTAAAGGCGTCGATTAAATCGATGCCGCCGTAACCAAAAACACGATCCCAGGTGTTGGGATTTTCCTTAACCTGCAACTGACTAACCGTAACCCCGTCCGGGCGCGCCGTACCCTGAGCGTGTTTTGACAAATAATCGATCAACTGTTCGGGCGACCAATCGGAATGCAGTTCCATTAACAAAGCGATGGCTCCGGCGGCTACGGGCGAAGCCATGGACGTGCCCTGCGAATAGGCGTAATAATCGGTGTAAGGCGCAGGAGGCAGATAAGCTGCGCTGTAACTGGCGTCTCTGCTGCGGGCGGATAAAATAATCGTCCCGGCGGCAATCACGTCGGGTTTCGGTCGGTCGTCTCCCGTGGGACCTATGGAGCTGTAAGACGCTATTCCGCCCACGTCGCCGCTGTTGGGGTAATAATAGGTATTGCCGTCGCTGGCGGGCCAGCTATTCCGGATAATAAATGCACCGACCGATATTACGCGTTTTGCGCAGGCGTCGTTAGCCAGGGTGTAGGGATAAAAATCGGAGCCGTAAAGCGAACCCTGAGAAAATGCCCCGTAAGGCTGTTCAAAAACCGGTCCGTCGCTCCAGGCGTGGCGTTCGATTTTATTGTTATTATTGTTGTCTTTTAACCCGGTTAAGGTCAGGGTAAAAGTCTCGTTGGCTAACGAACTGTCTGACATAAAAACGTAAGCGCCGATCTTGCCGTTGGGATGGGATGAGGCGGGAAGCAGATAAAGGTCGATTCCGTTGCTGGTTTTATGACCGTTTTTAATGACATTGGTAATGGATCCGCTTGACCATTTTAACGATACGCTCAAAAGATCGTCTCCTTTTTCGATCCAGACGGTTACATACTTCGTAAATTTGAATTTTATGTCGGACGTGCTGACCACATTGTCGTCAAAATAATGAACGGCGTTGGAGCCGTCGTTGCCAGCCGAGCGAACGATGATGCGTCCCGGACCCACGAGGTTGTCGATGGCGCTGTTAAAATCGTCGGTTCCGTCGTGGGGTCCGTACTGATGACCGAGACTGATATTGATGACGCAGGGTTTGTTCAGCGAATCCGCGATGCCGAAAATGTAACTGACGGCATCCAGAATATCCGCATTTTTGTAACTTGTTTTAACAACAACCACATTCGCGCCGATGGCAGAGCCGTCCAGGGTGTCGGGAGGGGTAATGTTCTCGTTATGTCCGATAAATGAACCGGCTACATGGGTGCCGTGTCCCTGATAGTCCCGTTGTTTTACTATGCTGTAGGGAGCTCCCGACAGCAGATCCTGATTGATCTGGTTTTGGTTGTATTCCGTTCCGTAGGAATAACCCTTGGGAGGATCTCCGTCATTGGTCTGATCCCAGATATAAAGAATTCTGGTTTTTCCGTTTTTCAGAAACATGGGATGGTAAAAATCGATTCCCGTGTCGATAATTCCGGTCAGAACATTTTCGCCTGTGTATCCCTTTTCGTGAGCGATTTTAACGTGTTGATAATTAACAGCGAGAGAATTTAAGGGCTTGCTCTTAATTCCGTAAGAGATGCTTTTGATTCCCGATATTTTCAACAAATCGTTGAATCGCGTCCGCGGAACAATGACCGTGGCGTAATCGCCGATATCCGTTTGGACGTCAAAACCGGCTTGGTACAGTTTGTCGCCTAATCTTAAATCTCCGTGAACTAATAAATGGTATTCGGTGATGCCGGTTTTGGCTAATGGTTTTTGAGAAATACGTTGCAAAGCAGGGTCAATAAATTGCCCGTAAAGCAAACTTCCTAAAACAAGCAAGAAAAAAATGAATTTCATTGTTTGCTCCTGAATTTTTAATGAAGTTTTTGTTCTCCGCTGTTAATCCTCACAATACGTTCGTCCTTTAGCAGTGCTTTTAACTGAATCCTTGTCACATGACCCGTGTAATAATTGCGTTTCAATTTCTTTAAAAAAGAATAATCGGTCAAGGGAGCGTTGGAAACCACGACAATGGCAAGAGTATCCACGGAATCTTTCACAGTCTGAACCAGCCATTTGTCAACTCTCGGGTCGAGCGAAACCACATGCTTTTCATAAAGCGGTTTGCTTGTTGCGACACACCCGACGATTAAAAAAAAGAGGGATAATATAAGGAAAAATTTTCTCATAACGAGACTCCTTTTAAATTAATTTATTCCCGGATATGCGTTGTTATCGGCGTTTTTCGGGAGAGTTTGAATTTTTAAATGAAGTTGCGCCCTTTAATTTGTTAATATTCAGGAAGAAACAGGAATTCCGCCCTAAGCGTTTAATTTTTTATCCCGATGAAGGGGCTGAAACGCCTGTTACCGGAATAGCGCTTCGAATGTGTAAATCGCGTTGCGGAAAAGGAATTTCGATGTTTCGTTCTCTGAAAGTTCGCACAATCGCGCAATTGAGATCGGAACGAATTTTGTGATGAATCTTGGGAGTGCGCAACCACACACGCAATTTAAGATTCCAGGCGGAGTCGCCAAAACTCTCTAACAATACATCCGGAGCCGGTTTTTTTAAGACCGAGGGATTGTTTCGGGCGATTTCATTTAACGTTTTCAATACCAAATCAAGATCCGAATCATAAGATACTCCGACTTCAATATCAATACGAACCCGCGTATCGCCATGCGACCAGTTAACGACCTTATTGGAAATAAAATCCGAATTCGGAACAATAATCGAAACATTGTTCAGGGAACGTATGGTTGTGGAACGAATATTGATATCGGTTACATCACCCTCCGTATCGCCAATCATGACACGATCACCAATTTGAATGGGACGTTCAAACAGTAAAATAATACCTGCCACAAAATTAGATGTGATATTCTGCAAACCAAAACCGATTCCGACGGAAAGTAAGCCGAAAATCACGGCTAATCCGCTTAAATCGATGCCGATAAACTGAAACGCAATGATTGTTCCGATCACTATAATAAGATAATGGCTTACACGCAGCAGCGCGAACCGAATGCCGTCGTCAATGTTTAATTTTTGCAGCAAGCGCTTCATCAAAAGTCGATTGACAAATCTGGAAAGAAAGAAGAAAAACAGTATCATGAAAACAAACAGAAATATTGAGGCGAGGGTAACCGGAGTTTGATTAACCGAAAACAGGGTGAATGTAAAAACGGCTTCGATTTTTTGATAAATGGGTTCCATTAAGGATGCTCCTCTTTTAGTTTAAAGAAAATATACGGCGGGATTTTATCAAAATAAAGAAGCGGAAAAACGACAAGATAACCGTGCTTAAAGTTTTAAAGATTATTAGGGTGAAATTTTTTCATTACGCGTTCAATCTCTTTAAAGAATTCATCGCTGCTGATAGGTTTTGAGACATATCCGTCCATTCCGGCGTTTAAACAGCGATCCACATCTCCCTTCATGGCATGCGCAGTTAATGCGATTATGGGGATATGTTTGTCCTTTTTTTCATTGGAACGAATTCTTTGGGTCGCCTGAAGTCCGTCCATAACCGGCATTTGAACGTCCATTAAAATAAGATCGTAACTATTTTCTTTTAATTTTTCCAGAACTTCTTCTCCGTTGTTGGCGATATCCGTACGATTGCCGGCTTTTTCCAGTAAGCGAACGGTCAATTTTTGATTAACGGGATTGTCCTCGGCAACCAGAATGTGGTATTTAGGCATGACCTCACGGATTGTGTATTGAGTTACCAACGAAGAAGTTTCTTCTTTTTTAATCTTGGAACGTCCCAGCGTAACCTGAATTGCGGCTAAAAATTCGGTTAATTTGACCGGTTTGGGCAAATAGGCGTCAATACCGATCTGAAGGCAGCGATCGCTGTCGCCTCGGATGCCGCCGGAGGTAAGCATCATTATGGGAATGTGCCGCAACCGCGGATTTTCTCTGATCTTTTGAGCCACCATAAAACCGTCAAATTCGGGCATTTGGGAATCGGTAATGATCAGATCAAAATTATTATCCTCAGATAAAATTTGTAAGCCGCGGGTTCCGGTTTCCGCAACAACCGCCTTAATATTGCTGCGTTCCAGTAAATCGCTTAAATAACAACGATTGATCGGGTTGTCGTCCATCAGGAGTACGCGTTTCCCGCTGAGGTTTTTTCTGACTTTCATTAAAGAAGGAAAATCAAACCGCGACGCTTCGTTGAGTACCATGGTAAAAAAGAAGGATGTTCCGGGTCCGCCTTTTTTTCTTGCCGGATAAACCGAGGGACTTTTCAGCCAGATATCCCCTTTCATCATTTTAACAAGGCGCGCCGAAATGGCTAATCCAAGTCCGGTGCCGCCGTGCTTTCGGGTGGTGGAACTATCCGCCTGTACAAAGGATTCGAAAATCTTATCTTTTTTATCCGACGGAATGCCGATACCGGTATCGTGAATTTCAAACTTAAGTTGGATTTCGCCGTTTTCTTTTTTTATCGGTTTTACCAGCAAAACAATTTGACCCTGTTCGGTGAATTTGAGGGCATTACCGATGAGATTGACCAAAACCTGCCGGATGCGGACGGGATCGCCATTTAAAAAGATGGGAATTCCCGGGTCGATTGAATACACAAAATCCAGATGCTTTTCTCTGGCTTGAACCGCCAACGACTTCATCATGTCGCCGATCATATCATAAAAATTAAAATCGATTTGTTCGATATCCAGTTTTCCGGCTTCAATTTTGGAGAAATCGAGAATATCGTTAATTATGGTTAAAAGCGCCTCCGCCGAAGATTTTACGATATTTAAATATCCTCTCTGTTCGCTGTTCAGGGGCGTTTCCAGGGTAAGTTCGGTCATTCCTAAAATGCCGTTCATCGGGGTGCGTATTTCATGGCTCATATTAGCTAAAAAATCGCTTTTTGCCTGATTTGCCGCTTCCACTTCGGCTTTTGTTTTTTCCAGTTGCTGTGTTTTGATTTCAAGTTCATAGTTATGAAAAAGCATCCGCCAGTATTCGTTGTTCAATTTTTTGATAACGATATTCAGGTAAACGTAGAAAAACAGAATTAAAGAACCCCAGGCGTAGAGTTTTGTTCCTCCGAGAAAAAAAGCCATGATAAAACAGGGCAACAATAAAATAGTCAGATAAGCCTGGCACAATCTTAAGTTGGGCGACAAAACGGAGATGCCGCCGGCTGCTAATCCGCTGATGACCACCAATATGGTGAGCGAAGTCAGTTCGATTCCGTAATAAGACAAGACAAATGCAGCCAGCCCGCCCCAAATACTGACGATTGAAAGTGTAATCGCAATGAAAATATTGCGGAATTTTTTTGAGAATTTTATGTTCTTTCGATGATAAAGAGATCCCAGAATGGTGCGCAGAAAACTGAAAAAGATGATGCCGGACCCCGAAATATAAAAATAGCGCGGAAAATCCTGAGGTAAAGAAGTCGTAAACCAGATCAGGACAATAAGAGCAGTGTACATGATAGGACCCGACAGAGACCGTTCCACCACTTCACGATTGCACGCCTGAATTAGTCGATCAAGGTCGTGTTCATTTCCCTGCTCAATAATTAAATTTTTGATGAATTTAGGAACCATTTTACCTTAAAAAATAATATTCGTGTTATCTCACACTATCGGTTTGTATGTGAAAAACAAAAGTAAAAATTGCACGTTTGAGGAAAGAAAAAGGTCGGAAAAAGATAAGGACCCCGAAAAACGAGGTCCTTGCCGATTATTTTCGGAAGAGCACATTTGCGGTCATCTCGCTCGGAATTTCCAAACCCGATAAATAAAGAACCGTCGGGGCAATGTCCGCTAATTTTCCCTGATCGATCAGCCGTTTTGTCTGAGCGTCATTAGCCACATAAATAAATTCCACCGGAAAGGTGGTATGGCTGGTTTTAACCATTCCGGTCTCATAATCGATCATCTGTTCGCTGTTTCCGTGGTCAGCGGTGATCAAAACATGGGCGTCCAATTCCAACATCCGTTTAACCACTTTTCCGACGCATTCGTCAACCACTTCAATCGCTCTTTTGGCGGCGTTAAAATCGCCCGTATGTCCGACCATGTCTCCGTTGGCGAAATTAACCACAATAAACGCGTAGGGATTGTTTTCGACCCGTTTTAATAATTCGTCGGTAACGCGGTAGGCTTCCATTTCGGGATGGCTGGCGTAAGCGGCGGGATCGATTGTGCTTTTAATTTCCACCTGATCTTCGCCCGGGAAGGGCGTTGTAAGTTTTCCGTTAAAAAAACTGGTTACATGGCGGAATTTTTGAGTTTCCGCAATGCGCAATTGACGCCATCCTGCGCGCGAAATAATCTCTCCGAGTAAATTATTCATGCTTCCGCCGGAACTCATGGCGCCCATCAGATAATCCTGAAATTCATCGTAATACTGGGTAAAGCCGAGGTATCTCACTTTCGGACGCCGGCTTAATTTACCGGGATAATTTTCCTCGACAAAAGCCATAGATAGCTGAATAGCCCTGTCCTGACGATAGTTTGTATGGAATACGCAATCGCCGTCATGCACGCCGTCATAATTTCCGATAACGTAAGGCGGAATATATTCGTCAAACATCTTCACATTGTCGGGGGTTTTGTCATTTTCGTACGATTCGCTCACGGCTTGTTCGGCGCTTTCCGCGTGACGTCCTTCGGCGTTAACGATGCAGTTGAAAGCCTTGTCGGTCAGTTCCCAGTCTCTGGAACGGTCCATGGCGTAGTAACGTCCCATTACCGTTCCGATGCGGCAATTGCCTACTTCATCCATCACCTTTTTCAGTTTGGCTAAGTATTCCATGCAACTGCGCGGTGGCGTGTCGCGTCCGTCAAGAAACGGATGAATAATGATTTCGCCTTCGGGGTTTTCTTTGCGCGCCCGATACATGATTTTGAACAAATGATCTATATGGGCATGAACGCCTTCGTCCTGTAATAAACCGAAAAGGTGAAGACGCGATTTGTTCTTTTTCCATTCTTCCGTTAAGGTCAGCCATTTTTCGTTCTGAAAGATGGAACCGTCTTTGAATCCGTCGTCAATCCGCTTTAATTCCTGAACGACAATGCGTCCGGCTCCCATGTTTAAATGACCCACTTCGCTGGAACCCTGAAAGCCCGGCGGAAGTCCTACCGCTTCGCCCGAGGTTTGGATAAGCATCCACGGATATTTCTTTTTATAAGAATCGATATTTGGCGTATCGGCTGCCATTACAGCATTTCCCTTGGGGTTTTCGTTGTAGCCCCAGCCGTCGCGTATAATCAAAATTACCGGTCGCATTTTGGCATTCCTTTCTCGCTTGATGTTTTTCTTCGAATCTTATCAGTCACTGTTTATTCATTTAACGCAATTAAGTTCCTGGATAATTCATTTCGCGGCAAAACGGGAAAGGGCTTCGATAATTGTCTGATCATCGGCTAAGCCCCCGATTCCCACCTCTCCGTCGGCAAGGCGTTTGGGAACGGGCGGGATAACGGTGGTATTGTAAAATTTTGAAGCCAATTCCAAATGATGCTTTGTAATGGGATTTTCCCACATTTTTGTGTTCATGGCGGGCGCTAAAATCAGCGGTTTATCGCCCAGAGCGCGAACCGTTGAGGTTAACAGATTGTCGCAAATGCCGTTGACAATTTTTGCCAGGGTGTTGGCTGTTAAAGGCGAAATCATGCAAACGTCGCACCATCTGGCTAATTCGATATGATACACACGTTCCGTGCTGCCCCATTCGATACGGTCGTCGTAACAGGGATTTTGACTCATTACGGACAGAGCCTGCGGCGCGACAAACGCCTTGGCTTTTTCGGTTACAATGGTTTTGATTTCATAATCTTTTTTTGTGAGTGTGGAAATAAGGTTTGGAATTCGATACGCCGCAATGGACGATGTAATGCCGATTAATAATTTCATCTGTAACTCCGTGCTAAGTTTTGTTGTCAGATGGCTGAAAGATAGAGATTTTTAAGGGTTGAATCAACAAATACGGCTTGATTAAATTGACTCTTCATTCGGAAATTGAGAAGCGGTAATTTGTTGAGTTTCCGAATAAGTTGAAGAATAATCACGGTTAAAATTTCGGATGTTTTGATCCGAAGCGGATACGCTCGAACGAAATAGAATTTTGCTAAAGCCGGTAAAACTTGTAAATTATAAAGGTAGTTCTCTATTTCGGAAGGAAATGGCATGAAAATCGGATTCATCGGTCTGGGAATTATGGGCAGCCGAATGGCAATGAACCTGATAAAGAACGGTTTTTCTCTGATTGTTTACAATCGCAGCAAAGAAAAAGCGCAGCCGTTATTAAGCGCGGGCGCGGAATGGAGCGATTTACCGTCAAAACTTGCCGGACGGGTGGATATGTTAATCACCATGCTTTCTACCCCGGAAGCGGTGGAAGAGTTAGCGACCGGAGAAAACGGTTTTTTAAACAAGTTGCCGGGCGGCTCGCTTTGGATGGACTGCACGACAGTGAACCCCTCTTTCACGCAAAAAATGGCAAAGTTAGCCGACCAAAATCATATTCGTTTTGTGGATGCTCCGGTAGCGGGTTCCAAGAAGCCGGCTGAGACCGGGCAATTGTTGTTTTTGGTGGGCGGAAAACGGGAAGATGTTGTTTTTTGCGAACCCTTATTTAAAGCCATGGGCAAAAAATTCATCCATGTCGGCGAAAGCGGGATGGGCTCCGCCCTTAAAATGGTGTTTAATCTTTTGCTCGGCGAAGCAATGATTGCCTTTGCCGAGGCTTTGAATCTCGGAGAAAACCTTGGACTCAAGCGCTCCGTTTTATTGGACGTTTTGCTCGAATCGCCGGTAACCGCTCCGTACCTGTCCGCTAAACGGATGCATTTTGAACAGGAAAATTTTGAAACCGAATTTCCCCTGCGCTGGATGCAAAAAGACCTGCAACTGGCAAGTCAGTCGGCGTATCAAAACGACATCGCTTTACCGGCTTTAAACGTCATAAAAGAAGTTTACGCCCTGGCAAAGCGGCAGGGCTTCGGGACGGATGATTTTTCGGCTATTTACGCTTTTTTAAAGAAAAATAACGAAAAACCGGAATAAATCGGAGAGGGTAACATGAATACTTTAAAAGACCTTTTGAACGTAGCCATTAAACAGGAACAGAATTCACAAAAATTATATCAACGCGGGGTGGACACCGCCACGGACGAAGAAACCAGAAAATTCTTCAAAAAATTACTCGATGAAGAAAAGGAGCATGAAAAAATGCTCTTCAATATTCGGGAAACGGAACTCTACGATCTGGATATTGTTATTAACGATCCCGAATTGCTTGAAATAGCCAGAACGTCGCACGGCAGCGATGATTTGTATCTGCCGGACGATCTGACCATTGAAGATGTTTTGGAAATGGCAATGAAACGCGAAAATGTTGCCCGCCTGCGTTACGAAAAAGCCGCCAAACTCGCCAAAAACGAAGAAGTAATTGAATTGCTGACCAATCTGGCAAAGGAAGAAGAGAATCACCGCCTGAAGGTTGAAAAATATTTTAAGATGCACAAGGGATTGTTTGGCGATGAAATATGATGCCTGTTTCCGTAATTCGGTTTTTTTACTCAGCCGATAACCGCCGTTTCCTGTTTTCTGATGTTTTCTTTTTATCCTGCCGACAAACTATTTGAATTGTTTATTTCGGGTGCGAAAAATTATCGCACCTTTTTAATATTCCCCGTCTTTTAACGCTAAGATATTTCGCGGCTAACAGGTTTACCCTGCCGCCAAAACCCCAAAATATAATTAACCCCGGCTTTAATCCGTTGTAAAACAATGAATTAAATCACCAGTTATTTCTCTGGCACGATAGTTGAACAATAAGTAATAAATGATTTTGGAATAAGGAGAAAAAGATAAAATGGGATGCTCTTGGTGGGAACCGGAATATTGGATCGGCTGGCATTGGATTAATCAAATAGTTTTGTTGTTGATTCTGGTAACTGTCGGGTATTTGTTTTATCGGGCGATCAAAAACGGTCGTCAGGTGCCGAATCGCTATCCTGCGGGACGTACCGGCGGTTCGAAGGGGGTATGTCCCAATTGCGGCAGTTCCGTGGAAGAAGCTTTTATCCGCTGCCCGGAATGTCATCACAAATTAAAGACGAATTGCCCGAATTGCGGAAAAATAGTAAAAACAACCTGGGACATCTGTCCTTATTGCGAAGCGGAATTAGAACCAATAAATAAGTAAGTATCGTTACACTAACTAAATCAAAACGGAGGTATTGTATCATGTTACAGGTAAAAAGATCAATTTTGGTGGCGGTTGTCGCCGTGATCGGAGTGCTTGGGTTTTCTTCGCAAGCCTTTTCTCAAAACCATTGTTATTGGGATAACTGGAGCGAGGGATCGGGAGCTGGTTGGTGGAATAATAATGTTCCCGCCCAATATGCTCTTACGGCTGATCAGATCGCAAAAATCGACGAGATTCGTTCGAAGTATCAGAAGAAAATCGTTCCGCTGCAGAATGAGCTGCGCTCCTTAAGAATGGAGTCTGGCGCGTACGCATCCCGCTACAACGCCGATATTGACAAAATCAAGAAATATCGCAGGAGCATCCGGGATCTGGAGGAAAAAATAGACGATTACAGACTCGACGCGCGCAAAGATATCAGCAAAATTTTGAGCAAAGAACAACAGGTTTATTTTCGCGACGGCGGATACGGATGGTGGGATGCCGGCGGAAACTGGTGGCACAACGGCAGAGGCATGATGATGATGAACGGTCAGGGCAACCGAATGATGATGAACGGTCAAGGCAGCCGAATGATGATGGACCGAATGGGAAGAAACTGTTGGTAAAAAAACAGTCAAAGGGCGGAGTAACAGCTTCGCCCTTTTGAACGATTTTTGTTTTCGGTCGATTTAAATATAAAACCAAAGCGGAATAATTTTAACGAAAATATCATTAAATTGAATTAGAAGTCATAAATAAAACAAAATCTTAAAGGAGAATATAATGGAACAGACAAGCTATGGGTTTACCCGAACAGTAAACTTAGATTACGAGCAGGCAATCGAAAAAGTTACCGACGAACTCAAAAAAGATGGCTTTGGTATTTTAACGGAGATTGACGTAAAAGCCACGTTAAAGAAAAAACTGGACGTGGATGTCAAACCCTACAAAATTTTGGGCGCCTGCAACCCCCCTTACGCTTACGAAGCATTAAAGGCGGAAGAACAAATCGGTTTAATGTTACCCTGCAACGTAATCGTTTATGTTAACGACGAAGGTCAGACGGTGGTAGCCGCCGTTGATCCTATCGCGTCGATGCAGGCGGTAGGAAACGCTCAATTGCAAGGCGTGGCGGAAACCATCCGCGGTAAATTAAAAGCGGTAATTGAAAGACTGTAAAAGCAGTCGGGAGGTTTAATCATGATGAACGGAATGGGCTGGGGCGGAATGTGGTTTGGCGGAATTTTTTGGCTTTTAATCTTAGGATTAATTGTCTGGGCTGTTATAACTTTGGTGAATAATAACAATCGCCGGAATTCCCAAAACTATCTTCCTCCCTCAGAAGAAGATGCGCTTGAAATACTTAAGAAGCGTTATGCGCGCGGCGAGATTACCCGCGAACAATTCGACCAGATGAAACGCGATTTACAGTAAGGCTTCGCGACAACGACAAAGTATTGAAAAGCTTCTCGATCCACCCCTTCCCCTCTTTCTGCCTCGCAGAGAGGGGGAAGGAGAGCGGGTCAGGATAATCCTCGATTATCAGAATCTCTGATATTTTATCCCGCCAATAAAAAACTTCAGAATTTCTTCAAAATTTGTTATTATCTTACTTTAGCGAAAAGACGGGCTAAGGTAAAATGAATATTTTAATAATAGAAGATGAAAAAGAACTTGCGCAATCGATGCGGCATTTCCTGAATCAGGAAGGTTACATTTGCGATGTGGCTCTTAATTTTGAGGAAGCCTACGAAAACATTCAGCTTCATTCGTATGATTGCATCGTGCTCGATATTATGCTTCCCGACGGGAGCGGATTGGATTTGCTGCAAAAATTAAAAGAAGAACATTCAAGAGCGGGAGTTATTATTGTTTCCGCCAAAAACGCGCTGGATGATAAAATTAAGGGATTAAATCTGGGCGCGGACGATTATCTGACCAAGCCATTCCATTTGCCCGAGTTGAGCGCGCGCGTAAAATCCATCATCCGGCGGCGGCAGTTTGAGGGCGATAAACAGGTTGTCTTTCGGGAAATAAGAGTCTATCCCGATGAGCATCGGGTGTTTGTGAACGGTACGGAATTGGATCTCACCAAAAAAGAGTTTGAATTATTGATGTATTTGATCGGCAATAAAAATCGGGCGCTGACCCGTGAAGCCATTGCGGAGCATCTGTTAGGCGACCAGGCGGACATGCTGGATTCGCTGAATTTTATTTACACGCATATTAAAAATCTGCGGAAAAAAATTATCAATGCCGGCGGCGGCGATTACATTAAAACTATTTACGCCATAGGTTACAAATTCGGAGAAAAATGAAGTTATTAAAGAAAGTAATCCTTTATTTTATTGTTTCGTCCGTTTTTATTTTCATCCTCGGAAGCGTTTCAGCCTATTTTGTCCTGAAAACATTGATTGCCGAAGAGGTGGATGAGACGCTGATTTCCGAAAAGAACAGAATAGTAAAGCAGCTTGAGCAAAGCGCCGAGTCGATTCCGAACTGGAAAACCATTCATTTGGAAGTCCGGCAAATCAAGGGCAATTTTGCCGAAAAAGAAACCCTGAGCGACACGCTGATCTATACCAAAGATACCGGTGAATTCATCCCGCTGCGGCAATTACACTTTTACACGCGCATTAAGGATAAAAATTATCGAATCACGCTGCGGCGCTCATTGATTGAAAAAGAAGATCTGGTAGCCGGAGTTACGGGATTGATGATCGGAATTTTTATAGCTACGATTCTTCTTTTGAATTTAATTAATTACCGGAGCGAACGTAAGTTATGGAAGCCCTTTTACAAAACGCTGCAAAGTCTTAATGCTTTTGAGTTAGACAGTCAGAAGGCTCTTAATCTTCCGAGTGTGAATATTCTGGAGTTTGAGCAGTTGAATAAAACGTTGAACGCCTTAACGGAAAAGCTGCGGCGCGATTATCGCAATTTAAAACAATTCAGCGAAAACGCGGCTCACGAAATGCAAACGCCGCTTGCCATTCTGCGCTCCAAATTAGATATAATGATTCAGGATCAATCTTTTTCGGACGAGCAATTGCAAAATATTCGTTCCCTTTATAACGCGCTGAACCGCCTGTCGCGATTGAACCAGTCTCTTAACCTGCTGATCAGAATAGAAAATCAGGAATTTAACAGGAAAAGAAAAGTTGATTTCAGCGAACTGATTAAACAACAGCTTGAGAATTTAAGCGAACTGATACAGATCCAAAGATTGAGCGTAACTACAGATCTCGACGCAGATTTTGTAACGGATTTTAATCCGTTTATGGCGGAAACGCTGATTTCCAATTTGCTGATCAATGCCATAAAACACAATGTGCCGGAAGGCAGAATAGATATTGAGCTTAACGCGCGTCGGCTGCGGATCAGCAACAGCGGTCAAAAGCCGAAAGTAAATCCGGATATTCTTTTTGAACGCTTTAAAAAAGCCAATCCCTCTTCCGATTCTCCGGGGCTGGGTTTGTCCATCGTAAGACAAATTTGCCTGCAGAACGGGATAGATATTAATTACGCCTACGTCAACGCCCGGCATACTATTACTTTGTATTTTTAATTTTTTAACAGCCTTGTCATTTCGATAAGCGCAGCGAAGAGAAATCTTTTATTTTTATTGGCGTTAAAATATTTCTCACCGAGTTCGAAATGACAGAACACAACCACAGATTACTCAGATTGCGCTGATTAAGTTAAGGTCTTTTTTGATTTTCACTGCTTAAATAAGAGAATTTGTTTCCGTTTCAATTCCAATTTTAAATTTAATTTTCTTTGTGCTCTTTGCGCATACTTTTTGTCCTTTGAGGTTAATCTGCGGTCAATTAATACCCGTCTTCAAAATTTCTTCAAATTTACTTTGTATCTTTCACTGCAATTTTTTCAGACAACCTAACAACGGAGAACATTATGAAAACCTTATTTGTTTTTCTGTTTAGCTTTTTGCTCGTTCTTTCCTGCACGCAAAAAATCACAACTGTGCCGCAAACAATTCAAAACAGGTTGAAGTCCTTATATCCCAAAGCGGAAGAAGTGAAATGGGAGAAAGAAAATCCCAACTTCGAAGCCAATTTTAAAGTGAACGACGCGGAAATGTCGGTGATTTTCGACATCAAAGGCAATGTGCTGGAAACCGAAACGGAAATGGAAGAAGAGGACCTGCCGGCTGCCGTTAAAGCGGGTTTAGCCAGAGACTTTGCCGGTTACGACATCGAAGAAGCGGCTAAGATTGTTAAAAACGGCAATGTCACTTACGAGGCGCAGGTGGAAAAAGGCGAAACCGGATTAGACGCCATCTACAGCGCGGACGGCAATTTGATTAAAAAAGTAACCAAAAAAGAAAACGACGAAGAATCGGAAAAATCTTCTAACGAAAAAGACGAAGAAAATGAACATTAATTTTCAGAGTTTCATTTTTGAAAAACTTTAGCCGACTTACCGCCTATCATAATTAACAAGCACAAGATCAAGCACAAGCCGGACTTGTCCGATCCGCCGAAAAATTCAGCGAGTTGTTATGGCATTGGTAAATCCGAAGGTTGATTTCAACTGAATTACATGTTGTTAACGAAGATGCAAGGAAAATAAAATGCGCGTTTATTTATCGCTTATCCTGTTTATGTTTTTTATTCCCGGCTTGAGCCGCGCTCAAACCGAAGCCGGGCTGCGGGAACTAATCCGCCTCTCCTTAAAACAAAATGCCGATGTTCTGGTGCAGGAGGTGCAGACCCGTATCGCCGGTTTGCGGGGGCTTCAGGCTTTAAGCGGTTTGCTGCCAAACTTAAAAGCCGACGCGGGTTACGTTTATTCTTCTGTCCGTAACGGAGCGCCTGCTTTTGTGGGCGCCAACGGAGAAAAAGAAACCATGGCGTATCTGGCTTTGCATCAGTCTCTGTTTGACGCCGATATCTGGCAGCGTTATCGCGGAAGTAATATCGAACAGGATAAACAGAACGTTCTTTTGCGGCAAATAAGGCAGGATGTAATGCAACTGGTCATCGGGACCTATTTCAACACCCTTAAGCTGCGGGGCGAAGTACGGATTTATCGGGAAAATCTTAAGTCCTTTCGCTTAATGTATGAACAAAGCAAATTGTTATACGGGTCAGGCTCGGTTCCCGAAATCGATGTAAAAAAATCGCGTGTGGAATTTCTGCTTCAAAAGAACGGCTTGCGGCAGTCGCAAAAAGAGTATCGTGCCGCCTTGAATCGACTGAAAGAGCTGGTCGGCTTAGCCATAACCGATTCATTAAAAATAACGGACTTTCCTCCGCAAAAAGTTGTCCTGAACAGTCTGCAACATTATGAAAAAAACGCGCTGCAACATCGTCCCGAATGGCAGGCAATCAAACTGACGGAACGCGGATTGGTTTTACGGCGGCAAACCGCTGTGCTGAGAAACATGCCGACGGTTGAAGCCGACATTTACTACGGCTGGGATTCAAATCCGCCATTGACAAAAAGGAACAGAGGGTGGCAGGGTCTGGTCAACATTAGCCTGCCCCTCTGGAGTTGGGGCGCGCAAAAAGCCGATTACCGGATCGCTGCTCTTAAGCTGAAACAACTGAGGCAGAAACAGCAAAAGCTGAAAAAACAAATATTGCAGGAAATCATCAACGCCTACCATGAAGCGCAACTACAGCGGGAACAGATTAAGACCATGGAAGAGAGTAAAAGCGAAGCCGCTCAGGCTGTTAAGATGGCAAAGATCGGTTATCAGGAAGGGAGCATCACCAACCTGGAATTGATTAACACCCAAAAGCTGTACACCCGCACTCAGGTTGAGTATTTAGCAGCCTTCTACAATTTTTATATCGCCAAAGCCGCTCTTTTGCGAGCCGTCGGTTTGTTAAAGGAGGATTTGTCATGGATAGACGAATAAGTCGTTTTTTTGAGAGAGGACAAGAGGTAATATTAATGTTTCGGTTCGGCGGTTTGATGATCTTTGTCTCTTGTTTTGTCTGCCTTTACGTGCGCAAACCGTGGCTCCCGTAAAAGTTTGCGCGGTCCGCGTCGCTCCCATCGCCGAAATGGTGGAAGGGCACGGGGTCATTAAACCGTTTCCCAAAAACGACGTAAAACTTTCCGCCGTTTCCCCCCTGCGCGTCAGTACAATTTATGTAAAGCCCGGAGACAGAGTCAAAAAAGGTCAACGCGTGATAAAGCTGCAACGGGATCAATCGCAGGATATGGCTGTCCGAAAAGCAAAAATTGCCATGGAACAAGCTTCGATTAATCTGAAACGAGCGCAAAAATTATTTGATAGCGGGGTTATTGCCCGCGTGAAGTTGGAACAGGCTCAGACGGAGTTTAATCTGGCTAAAGCGGATTACGAATTGGAAAAACGATCCCTTCAATATGCAATCGAAAACAGCATTCTGCTATCGCCGATAGACGGGGTGGTTAGCAGTGTGAACGGAGTAGTCGGTCAGGTAGCCGATCCTTCGCAGGTTTTGGCGCATATTATAAACACCCGTCGCATTATAGCCAGTATCGGAGTGGAAACCGAAGATATCGAAAAAATCAAAACGGGTCAGCGTGCGGAGATCACCATCCCGAATTTGTCGGACGGTAAGGTATTTGCGGGCAGAGTGATTAAACAAAACAAAGAAATCGACCCCGAAACGCAGCTCATTCATATCTGGATTGAATTGGCAAATCCTCGCCGAATTTTACAGCCGGGCATGTTTGCCGTGGCTCATATTTTTGTTAACGAAGAACCAAAGGCGCTGATTGTGCCCAGGTCAGCCGTGCTCGGCGACTATGACGGTTATTATGTGTACGTGGTGGAAAAGGATACGGCTCGTAAGGTCGCCGTCAAACCCGGCATCATTACCGATAACAAAGCTCAGATTCTGCAAGGGCTTCGGATCGGGCAGACGGTCGTTTATCTGGGCAATTACGAATTGGAAAACGGAATGAAAGTAATGATTAAGAAGAAAGAGTGAATTTGATATTCAATCTTCGACCGCGCTCAGGCTGACGGTCTGCTATCGCCGCCGGCGCAGCCAAACCCCGAAATTAAAGCAACTTTCTATTTATCCGCTTAGGTGAGAAAATGGATATTGGCAATATAATGACAAAGCATGTTAAATCGATTCTGTTTATCGTTCTGGCGCTCACTCTGGCAGGCGTGTTCAGCGCTTTCCGGCTTCCCGTGGCTCTTTTCCCCGATATTGAATTTCCGCGTATTTCGATTACCGCCGAGGCGGGCGATATGCCGGCAGACCGCATGATGATGACCGTTACACGCAAGCTGGAAGAAGCGGTGAATTCCATTCAGGATGTGGTTAATGTGCGTTCGGCAACCAGTCGCGGCGCCGCCGAGTTGTCCGTTAATTTCCGCTGGAATATCGACATGATTAAAGCCGAGCTGTTGGTGAACAACGCCATTAATCAAATCAAAAGCGAACTGCCTCCCAATTTTCAATTTTTGGTGCGACGAATGAATCCCACAATTTACCCCATTATCGGTTACAGCCTTACTTCGGACAAAAAGAGTCCGGTGGATTTGCGTAATTACGCCGAATACATGCTCAGACCAATTTTAACCGGTATTGACGGAGTGGCTAAAGTAGCGATTTTGGGCGGGCGAACCAAAGAATACGAGGTGCTTGTCAATCCCGAACGCCTGAAGTCTTACCGCCTTTCACTCGGCGATCTCGTTGAAGCCGTCGAAAAAACCAATATCATCGAATCCGTCGGTAAAATTGAACAGGACTACAAACTATTCCTGACTCTGATAGACGGTCAGTACACCTCTGAAAAAGATATCGGTCAAACCATTATTAAAACGGATCATCAAACCCCCGTTTTCTTAAGCGACGTGGCTCTCATTCGCGCTTCGGTGCGCCCGGAATGGACACGCGTTACGGCTAACGGGCATGACGCCGTCTTGTTAAATATTTACCAGCAGCCCGGAGGCAATACGGTTAAAATAGACGCCGAAATTAAAAAAACCCTTCTTGCAATGAAAAACAGCATTCCGGCAAATATTGCTCTTTCAAAATTTTACGACCAATCCGAATTGATTGTGGAAAGCATGAAAAACGTGCGCGACAGTATTTTTATCGGGATCATTCTGGCTGTCTTAATTTTACTGGCTTTTCTGCGCAACTGGAAAATTACGCTGATTGCTTCTTTGGATGTCCCGTTGACTATTGCCATCACCATACTGTTTATGCATTTTTTTAATATGAGTTTTAATATTATGACCCTTGGCGGACTGGCGGCAGCCATCGGCTTGATTATCGACGACGCTATTGTGGTGGTGGAAAATATTATCCGCCATCTGGCTGTTTCCAAAGAAAAACCTCAAAACGCGGTGCATCGCTCGCTGAAAGAAATTTATCATCCCATTTTAGGTTCTTCCTTCAGCACTATTGTGGTTTTCGCGCCGCTGGCAATGCTGACAGGCGTGACCGGCGCATTTTTCAAGTCGCTTTCGCTGACCATGGCTATCAGTCTGTTTGTTTCCATGCTGCTTTCAATGTTCTTTATCCCCATCCTTTCCCGACGCTATATTACCGAAAAAGACGCCGAAAAGCAGGAAACCGCCGGCAGGTTTTTGATATTGATGTACGACTATTATGAACGCCTCATGCGTTATCTGTTCAGGCGCAGATGGCTGGCGTTTGCAGCCGGATTTCTGCTAATGATTTTTGCTTACGGATTGTATCATAATTTGCCCAGCGGCTTTTTACCCGATATGGACGAAGGCACATTCATTCTGGATTACCGCACCGCGCCGGGCACTTCTCTGAAAGAGACCAACCGCGTTCTGCTGCAGATTGAAGATATTCTGAAGCAAACCCCGGAAGTGGCAAGTTATTCCAGACGCACCGGTTTGCAGTTGGGCGGCGGCTTGACGGAAGCTAATAACGGCGATTTTTTAGTGCGCCTGAAAAGCAGACGTTCCGCGGGCATTCAGGAGGTGATCGCCCGTGTGCGTGAAAATGTGCTGCGCCGCGTGCCGGGAATCAAAATTGAGTTTGCCCAGCTTATGGGCGATTTAATCGGCGATTTGACCGCCGTGCCCCAGCCCATCGAGATAAAAATTTTCGGCGACAATTATCGGCAAATCAAATCGATTTCGGAACAAGTGGTTCAAACTATCCAAAAAGTGCGCGGAGTCGTGGATATTTATGACGGCGTCACTATTGCCGGTTCTTCGATTTTAATTAAAGTAAAACCCTTGGTGGCGGGACTGTACGGTTTGACGACGGATGACATTCGCCGCGAAGTGAACGCCGCCGTTAACGGACAGGTGGCTTCCGAAGTGCAGGACCGCCTGTACATGACCGGTGTGCGCATCCGCTATCCGCTTGTTGACCGTTTAAATATCGATCGCATCAAACGCATACGCATCCTGACGCCCAACGGCGATTATATTTCCCTGGCTACTGTGGCAAATTTGTCTGTTCTGAACGGTCAGCCGGAATTAACGCGCGAAAATCTCAAACAGATGATAGCCGTTACAGCGCGTATCAGCGGACGCGATATGGGCGGCACATTAAACGAAATCCAAACTAAAATAAATCGGCAGATCCGGCTGCCGGCGTCTGTCTTCATTAAATATGGCGGTCTGTACGAAGAACAACAAAAATCATTTAAAGGTCTGCTGACGGTGCTGGCTCTGGCTATTCTGTTGGTGTTCAGCGTACAACTGCTGGAATTTGAATCCTTTAAAATACCGCTCATTATTTTGTCGCTTTCGGTTTTATCGCTCGGCGGCGTGTTTATGATGCTGCGCGTTACCGGCGTGGCGTTGAATATTTCATCCATGATGGGCATGATTATGATTATCGGAATTGTGGCGGAAAACGCCATTTTTCTGATTCACTATATTCAAATGTTCAAACAACGGGACATGTCTCTGCAAACGGCGATTATTGAAGCAGGCAAAGTGCGTATGCGTCCGATTATTATGACTACCTTAGCCGCCGTGCTTGCCTTAACCCCGCTGGCAATGGGACTGGGCGCAGGCGCGCAGATGCAGCAGCCGCTTGCGCTGGCGGTTATCGGCGGTTTTTCCCTTTCCGCCGTGCTGCTCCTGTTTTTGCTGCCGGTTTATTTTTTGAGCGCGTTCTCAGTTAGTCATCGCGCAAACAGACGTCGGTTTGTTTCCGGATAGCCTTGCCGAAGTCGCGCCGGAGTAAATCGAAGTCCGATGTATTGAAATTTTTTACAATAAAATAGATTATCAAAGGAATAAAAGATGCGTTCATTATTTGCTATTATCTTGTTTGGTGCGCTGCTTTTTTCGGGGCAGGGCTGCAGGGACAGGGCTAAAGATGCCGGATCGTTTTCCTTGCGGAAGGATTCGGTAAAGGTCACTTCGATGACACTGTTTAAACAGGTACGGGGCTACGGTCGTCTGGAAGCAATATCCGCCGAAAACCTTATTGTCCGTTTTAACGGCAACATCAGACTGAACAGGGAAGGAACGACCTTTAAAAAGGGTCAGTTGATTTACCGCTTAACCGGGCAGGATATTGAACTGCAAAAAATGAAACTCGGAAACGCTTTAAGTCAGGCAAAGGCTCGCTTCGATTACGAACAGTCTGTTTATAGTCGTAAAAAGAAACTGATCGATAATAAAGTATTGCCTCGCAAAGAACGGGATAAAATTATCTACAATTTTACCGCTGCCAAAGAAAATTTAAAGCAGGCTGAAACGCGCTGGCGCTATTTTTTGAACATGACCGCCTTTAAAGCTCCTTTTGACGGATTCCTGAGCAATCTTTCGGTCAATCAGGGAGAATATGTGCAAAAAGGTCGGAGCATTGGTCTTTTTTCCTCGGATTCCGGATTTAAGTTGATCGGCACAATTTACGGCGACACTTTATTTTCTATCCGATCCGAACCTTTAGTAATTGAATTGAACGGCGTTTTTCAAACCGGCGGACGCATCATGTTCCTGGAAAAAACGATTAATCCCACCAGCGGCGGGCATACCTTTTGGGCAAAGTTAGATTCTGTTTCGAACGGGCTTTATTCAGGCTCCTATGTTCGCTACGCTTTGAAGTTTGATCCTTATCAGACGCCGGTTGTTCCCAAAACGGCTTTAGTGCTGGAAAAAGGTAAGTTTTACGTTGTCCAAAGGGTCGGCGGAAAATATAAAAATGTCGCGGTAGCTGTCGGGCGGAGAGTTAATGATATTGTTGAAATTAAAAAAGGTCTCAAAGCGGGCGCCGTGGTGCTGACCCGCGGAGCTTTTGAAATTTTCCACCGCAATTTGCAGAAGACGATGAAAGTGGCGGATTAATAAAATGTCATTTTTCGATTACTCCGGGAGCGGCGTTTCCGCAGCCGCAAAGTTTTTGAAAATCCGATCGATTCGGTTAATCGTGATTCGCAAATTAATATTGCCGTTGACGGCGAAAAGGTAAAATAATGAATATTTGGGAAAAATTTATTCGGCGACCTGTTTATTCTTTGCTGCTGATACTTATTCTGGTTTTCGGCGGAACGTGGAGCCTGATGCGCATGCCCGTGGATTATTTTCCCGGTTTAAAGTATCCGTTGATAAATGTTATTACTCAATATCCGGGAATTTCTCCGCAAGACATGGAAATTCTGGTTACAAGACCCATTGAAAACAAGTTGCAGGGGATACGCGGCATTCACCGCACATCGTCGATTTCTTCAATCGGCATATCGCAGGTAACCGTGGAATTCAATCAGGGTTACAGCATGACGGAAGCCCGTCAACTGGCGACGGCTGCTATTTCCCGGCTTTCGGGGCAACTGCCGGACGGGGTTCATCCTTTAATTGACGATCTTGGCGGTCGGATGCAGAAGATTATCAGTTTTACTTTCGTGAATTCTTCTTTACCGCCAACCGAACTGCGCCGCTTTGTTCAGTACCGGCTGAAACCCGCTTTGCACAGCGTTGCCGGTATTTCACGCATCGATGTCTTCGGAGGTCAACGCCCGGCTTATATTGTGGAACCGGATATAAACGCCATGCGCCGCCTGAATTTAAGTCTGGAGGATCTGGCGCGTATTTTAAAGGAAAACAGCATAGCCGTTTCAGGTCGTTATTTGCGAATGGGTCATCTGGATATTCCCGTCCGCGGAAACGGGCGCATTCAAACCCAGGACGACATTCGTTTTCTGGCTGTGGGGAAAACTTCAACCGGTCTGCCCGTGTTTCTGAAAGACATAGCGCAAATCCGCCAGGGCGGTTTACCCGAACACTATGTTGTGCGCAGCGATAGTCAACCGGCTGTTGCTCTGATAATCCAGAAAGAAGACGGTTACGGCACGATTAAGGTCGCCCGCGCCGTTGAGCGGAAATTGCAGTCGTTAACGAATATTCTGCCCGCCGGAACGGTGATTCGTAAGTTCTACGACCAGTCGGAAATTCTCAGCGAATCCATGGGCGGCGTTAAAATCGAAATGCTTATCGGCGCGTTGCTCGCCATGCTGGCTCTGTTCTTTTTTCTGCGCCGCTTAACGCCGATGCTGATCGTTTCGTTAACCATCCCGCTGTCTTTGTTCAGCGCAGCCATGCTTATGTATTTTTCCTCCTTTAGCCTGAATATGATGACTCTGGCTGCGCTCACCCTTTCCATCGGAATGGTTGTCGATGATTCCATTATCGTCATGGAAAATATCGAACGCTTTCTTGAACAAAAAAACACCCTCTTCCGATCGGTGGTGCAGGGAACCAGACAAATTTTAGCCGCCGATGTCAGCGGCACTTTAACCACTATTTCCGTTTTCATTCCCCT
>JAADIP010000058.1 GCA_013151275.1 Calditrichota bacterium
TGTAACTCCGTTTTTAAATTAAACCGAATCAAATCGCAAAATTTACAAGTGACTCATAGTTAAAGCAAATTTATATTGGAAAAGTTTCCCTATCGCGCCATTTGCAGAATTTTTTAATCGTTAAGGGTAAAGGGTATAAGGGTGTAAGGGTATAAGGGTTAAGGGTTAAGCGGAAGGTATCACAGGCTTCACTGCTTTCTGATAGTCATTTATTGTCCTCAATTAGAAATCTAAACACCTAAACTTCTAAACAACTAAACCTCTGCTTAAGTTACTCCTCACTCGTTACTCGTCACTCGTGACTTGTTACTTTGTTACTCATTACAGCTTTCCGCATTCTGCTTTCTGATAATCTTTTTCCTTTAATCTTATTCTTCCACCTTTGCCCTAAAGGGCGGAGAAAAAGGGGAAGGCGTATTTGTTCCCAGCAATAAATTACTGGGTTACTATCGTTTAATTTCTCCGGAATTTATTCTAAACCTCTAAACAACTAAACTTGTTACTCGTTACACGTCACGCATTACGACCTTGTCACTTTGTCACGGCTTTCCGACAAACTTTAATCTTTAATCTTTAATCTTTAATCTTTAATCTTTAATCTTACTCGTCACTCGTCACTTTGTCACCGGCTGCCCGGCTTGAAAACAATTCATTTTGCTTTTATGTTTAAAAATCCGCGAATAAAACGGGAGCGTAGTAAAAAAGCGCATTTAATCAAACGCCGGGGAAGAACAATGAAAAATATTTTTGAGCGCATCAAAACGACTATCCGGAATAACAGATTTCAATTTATTTTACGAATTTTATTGGGAGCGTTTTTGCTGTTTTCGGGAATAAGCAAGATTGCGGATTTAGCCGAATTCCAAAATGTGATCAGCGGTTTTCACGTTTTGCCGCAGTCATGGACGGCGATATTTGCCATAGTTATTCCCTGTGTTGAGATTGTTTTGGGGCTTGCTTTGATAATCGATTTGTACTCCGCTGTTTCGGCTGTTATCGCCCTGATCATGATTATGGCGTTTACGATGTTATCGGCATATAAATATCTGAAAGGCGATATTTCCGACTGCGGCTGTTTCGGGAAAGTGCTGGAACGCAAAACCGATTTAAAGTTAATCGCGGAGAATTTGTTGTTGATGTTTTTATTCGCGCTTTTTATTTTGACAAAGTGGAAGAAGGGGGAAAAAGATAAGTGACAAGAGCGCAGATTACAATTCAAGCTGATTTTGCGTATTGATTAGAATTGATCGAAAAAAGATCTTACGTGAACAATAAGTTGTTTTCTGTTTTGTGAGCTCGTTTTAAAAATCGTGTACTGTCATTTCGAACGCAGAGATAAATTTTGTAACTCAAATAAAAGATTTCTCGTCGCTGCGCTCCTCGACAGACCTTTTTAGAGCTGACACGTTTATCCTTAGCAATATTCCTTATCCGAAAAGTTAAGCGGCAGGCTGAAAAATGAAAATTCCCCGAAAGAGCCGTCTTCCGGGGAATTTACTTGCTGATTGATTACCGATTTTTATTGTTTGCCAATAATGCGGCAAATGTTCCGTAATGCCGATCTAATTGCCGCGCTTAGCGTTCCTGTAATTTCAGGCGGGTCTCCTGTATTTTTCCGTTTCTTTCGAATTTTACCGTGACCTCATCGCCCGGATTAAAAGTTTTCAAGACATCGGAATATTCTTTGATGTTGTCGGTTTTCATGCCGCCGACTTCTTTAATAATATCTTCGGCTTTCAATCCCGCCTTCTCTGCCGGCGAGTCTGGCGTTACGCTTTGAATTTTGACGCCCTTACCGGAATAGGTAAAATCGGGCATGGTTCCCGTGGTCACGCGTCGCCTACCGTGAGCCGCAGGAAGCTTGCTTTGTCCGGCGATTTGTTTGCTTAAAGATTCCTGCCGTTCCGAGGCTAAATAAACAAGCGCTTCTTTGGTTAAAGTGGCAACTTTAGTCAGACCCTGGACGTCGATTTTATCCCAGGTATCTGTGGGGCGATGGTAATCGCTGTGCGCACCGGAGAAAATTTGAACCGCGGGAACGCCCGCTTCGATGAAAGAAGCCTGATCGCTGGCATCCAGTTGCTGGGTCACTATTTCCGACTGCACTCCGGTTACGTAGCCGATTCCCATAAAAAGAAACGGCCATTCTTTTGCGCTGGAACCGTTTAAAATCAACACTTTCTTACCGTTCAGGCGACCGACCGTGTCCAGATTCAGGTCAGCCATAATTTTATCCGGCGGAAATTTTTTGTAATGTTTCACGAAATACCGCGAACCTTTTAATCCGCTTTCTTCAGCCGTGAAAGCCACAAACACAATGGTTCGCTGGGGATTGAAGGAAGCGTCCAATATTCGCGCGAGTTCCAGTAAAACCGAAACCCCGCTGGCGTTGTCATCCGCGCCGGGGTGAATTTTTCCTTCATCGCCTTTGTGCGCGTCGGGCCATCCCAATCCCAGATGGTCGTAATGGGCGCTCACAACAACCGCCTGATCGGCAAGGTGGGGGTTGGTTCCCGGAATAATGCCGATAATATTTTTCACGGGAGCTTTTGTGCCTTTGGCGTCAACTACTTCTTCCCAAACCTGAAAATAAGACCCGTCGTCTGCGCCGGGCTGCAAACCTGCTTTTTTGAATTGCTGCGCGATATACTGCGCCGCCTTTTCGATGCCCGCGCTGCCGGGAGCGCGCCCCTGCAATTCGTCGGAGGAAAGAAATTTGATGTCTTTGAGCATGCGTTGCCCGGAAAACAACTGAGGCAGATCAGCCAGCGGCGGACGTTTTGGTAGTTCAGTTTTTAAATTTTGCGGTAATTTACCGTCTTTCAGGGGAATGATTTTAAGCAGCGGTGAATTTACGGCATGCCATTGACCCTTGACGATGTTTGTCGGTTCGCTGCCGTTAAAAGCCAGATAGCTGTATTTGCCGTAATGCGGCAGCTTGCGTGCCAATCCCTTAACGGCTTGCGCTTTGCCGATTGTCAACCAGACCAGCACCGAACGCGGATTTTCGGGATGGCGTACGCTGATGACAAAGCTGTTGCCTTTAACGGGATATGCCGATTTTTTAAATCGAATTTGGTCTTTTCCGATTTCGGCGTCGTAGTTTTTTAAAGCGGATTTAACTTTCTGGACGAAAGGATTGTCTCTTCCGAAAATCCATATCGCGCGATCTTTAGGCAGCGTTTTTATTTCCGCCGATTTTTTAACCAGAACATCCTTTGATTTGCTCTTTGACCAGATTTCCGCCAATTGACTGTAGCGGTTGTCAGGCTGAAGGTTGTCGGGCAGAATGATCAGAATTTTTTCGGCGCCGAAAATTTTTGAAAGGGAAGGCGGGATTTCGTTGTAGTGCAGGCGGCGGAAAACATGAAACTGCGGATCGATCCGCACCATAAGCGGACGTTTTTTGTAAGTAAAGGTAAAATTCTGCTCGGACGAGGTTAATCGTACTTTCTCGAATTTAATTTCATCTTTAAAAGAAACCGCGACCGGCACCTTCAGGTCAAAGGGCGCTTCGTTTTGAATTTGCTTTAGGGTGATATTCAGAATGAAATCATTGCCCGTTGACTTAACTTCCACATTTGAAAGCTGCAATTCCGGCGCTCCGGTGCGTTCCAGCCATTGTTTGAAAAAAGATTTGTAATCGTTGCCCGAAACCGCTTCGAACGCCTGACGCAAATCATCGAAAGAGGCGCGCCTGAATTTGTTATCGCTATAGAATTTTTGGACGGCGGCTATGAATTTGTTGTCTCCCATATCCAGACGCAGCATGTCCCACATCATCATGCACTTGCCGTAACCGATAGCTTCGGAAGCGGCGTCATGGCGCGAGATGAATTTGTTTAACGGGAAATCGTTTTGCGGATTAACATAGTCGGTGTATTTTTGCAGAGTCGATCGTCTGTATTCCGTTCCCTGACCGCGCTGCTCTTTAATCAGGTGATCCGCCATGTAAACTGTTAAGCCTTCGCACCAGTTCCCGTGATTAAAATCGACGTAAACGCTGTTTCCCCACCAGTTGTGCAGCAGTTCGTGCGGATAAGAGGAATGCAGAATGAACGGAAAACGGATGATCTGCGGACCCAAAAGCGTAAAAGAGGGCATGCCGTAACCCGTTTCCCAGAAATTTTCCACCAGCGCGAATTTCCAGAACGGATATGATCCTATCAGTTTGCGGTACATTTCCAGATATTGTCCGGTGGTTTCGAGATATTTGGCAGCCAGCGCTTCGTCCGGGGAACGTAAAAACGCCATCACCTGAACGGGACCGACTTTGCGGTTGTATTCGTAAAATTTGCCTGCTATTAAAAAGACTTCTTCCATGGGTTCGGCGGAAAGCCAGGCGGTGACGCGCTGTTCGCCGATTAATTCGCGCCGGATGCGTCTGCCCTGGCTGACCACATCCCAGTCTTTGGGCAGACGGGTGGTCAGGGTAAATGTGAACAGATTTTTTCCGAACCACGGAATCCAGTCGCTGGAACCGGCTAAATAAACTCCCTCTTCCGAAATAATGCCCGGCGATGTGCTGAATCCGCGGGCGTATTCTTCGGATAATTGTTTTACTTCGTTGTAAATTTCGCCCGAATAGCGCAGAATGATTCGTGCGCTTTTCTGCGGATTCTTTTTGAAAATTAATTTGTAGCGGTTTTGCCGGACGCGCGCAGCCACTTCGGGCTCTTCCATGTCCATGCCCGCGTCTTTAGCCTTTACATCTGTTTCCACGAGGACGACCTGCATGTCGGGATCGGCGGATTGCACCTTTAATTCTTTATTCAGTAAAAATTCCCATTTTTCGGGTTGAGCGTTATCGGGAAAGGTGATGGTGTCGGTAACCTGTATGGTGTGTTCGGCGGGATTTACCCGAACATCGAGGTTGTGGCGGACTAAGTTTCCCTGAGCGAAGGAGAGTTGATTCAGCAAAAGAAAAACGACAAAAGAGAATAGAATTTGTTTCATAATAGCCTCATTAAATTGATTAATATTGATATTGTAATAATTTACGACGATTTTTGTTTTTTCAAAAATTTCCGGGTGATAAAAACAAAAAACAGCGAATTTTTTTATCGAAAAATTGATGGGCTATTATCGATCGTTCATTGCGGGGTTTGGTTTTTATTTTCCGGTATGGATAATAAAGATCATCATCCCCAAATATAACGTTCATCATATTCAATGCAATGTTTTTTCAAAAAGGCGATGTATTCTTCTTTAAAAGTTTTCTTTTTGTGATGTTCTTTTTGATTTTTGATGTAGTTAATTGTTTCTTCTACAAGAGAGATGCTCACGCTGAATGCACCATAGCCTTCTTGCCAATTAAAATTATTATGATTTGGAAATGTTTCGTGAACCCAGGTGGAAGAGCCTCCTTTGATTAATTGAATGGCTTTTGCGACGGAAATGGTTTGTGGCAGAGATAATAATAAATGCACATGATCTTCGACGCCGCCGATGGCGAGGGTTTTTATTTTATTGTTTTTAGCTATTCCGCCCATGTAGGACCAAAGGCGTTTTTCCAGATCATTGGTGATTAATCTGGCGCGGGATTTTGTGCTAAATATGTAATGGATAAGGATGTTGGTATATGAATGTGCCATGGTTATTCCTCCCTCCTATAGATTTTATTTCAATTGTCCCTACGGGACAAGGATGAAAACCTTGGATTCACATTCCCACCAATAAATTGATGGGCTATTATCGCATAATCCCTTGCGGGATCGTTTTTGATTTGCGGATGATGCTTTAAATATGACAAAATTTATCTTAGTGATCAATGGATTTCAAATGTCCCTTGCGGGACAGGAATAATAAC
>JAADIP010000252.1 GCA_013151275.1 Calditrichota bacterium
GTTAACGCTTTTTCAATAATCAGACTGTCATCACGGTAGAGTTTTAAGTTTTGGTTGTAAAAATCTTTGCCGGTTTTCAGGCTTAGCCAAACTTCGGTGCAGGAGACGTCCAGCACTTCCAGTTGCAGTTTGGCGGTGTTGTACAGCGGTTCGGTGAGCTTTTGGCAAGAAAAGACAAGAAAAAAGATTAAAGATAAAAGTTTAAAGTAAATCGGTAAAAAAGACGGGCGGTTCATTCTTTGATGCCTTAATTAATAGTTCAAGTTGAATTTACAAAAATAAAATTGAAAAAAACAAGGGAAAGGCGTGACAGGGAAGATTAAAAATTAAAGATAAAGGGAAAAAGGGGAAAGGTAAACAAGTTATCAGAAAGCAGAATGCGGAAAGCCGTGATGCGTGATGAGTGACAAAGTGACGAGTTATGCGCCGATGGAGAGGTCCGCTTATACGCTTAACGAATTGTCGTGATGAGTGAATGCACCGATACTCGCCGTGCATAAAAACGCTTGTTAACTCAACTATTCCACCGTAACGCTTTTTGCCAGATTTCGCGGCTGATCTACATCGCAGCCCCGCAGAACCGCAATATGATACGCCAACAGTTGTAGCGGAATAACCGTGAGCAGCGGAGTTAAAGCCTGGTGAGTGGTCGGAATGTAAACCACATGATCGGCAAATTCTTTAATTCTTTCATCGCCTTCGTTGGCGATACAAATAACTCTTCCCTTGCGCGCTTTAACTTCCTGAATGTTGCTGATCACCTTATCGTAAATAGCATCCTGAGTGGCGATAAAAACAACCGGCATATTTTCATCGATTAAGGCTATGGGACCGTGCTTCATTTCCGCAGCGGGGTACCCTTCGGCGTGGATATACGAAATCTCTTTCAGTTTTAAGGCTCCTTCCAGAGCCACGGGAAAATTATACCCCCTGCCAAGATACAGGAAATTACGGCGGTTTTTGTAGGTCTCCGCCATCTCTTTAATGTAATCGTTTTGATCGAGGATTTTTTGGACATTTTCCGGAATTTTCAGCAGATCGTCAAGGATCTGTTTTCCCTGCACAACCGACATGTACTTTTTGCGGGCGATAAGAATCGTAATAAGCACGATGGCGGTTACCTGCGACGTAAATGCTTTGGTACTCGCCACACCGATTTCGGGTCCGGCGTGGATGTAAACCCCGGCATGGGTTTCCCTGGCAATGGTCGATCCGACGGCGTTTACAATTCCCAGGACCAAGGCGCCTTTGTGTTTTCCTTCTCTTAATGCGGCTAAGGTATCGGCTGTTTCGCCGGATTGGGAAATTGCAATAATGATGTCGTTATCGTTAATAATGGGATTTCGGTATCGAAATTCGGAGGCATATTCCACCTCAACCGGAATTCTGCAAAATTCTTCCAGCAAATATTCACCGATTAACGCGGCATGCCACGAAGTTCCCGAAGCAATAAAAATAATTCTGCCCGTGTGAACCAGCTTGTCTTCCACCTCAGCCAATCCGCCTAATTTAACCAGCCCTTCTTCACGCAAAATTCTGCCGCGCATGGTATCCATAATTGTTTTGGGCTGTTCAAAAATCTCTTTAAGCATAAAGTGCTCAAAACCCTGTTTTTCGATATCGCTCAATTCGAGCGTGATTTTTTGCACCTGCTTTTCAATAACCTTATTGTGAATGGTTTTAGTGATCACGCCTTGTTTGGTAAGAATTGCCATTTCATCGTCTTCAAGATAAAAGACATTGCGCGTGTGCGGAATAAGAGGCGTAACGTCCGAAGCCACAAAATATTCGTCGCTTCCGATCCCGATAACGATGGGGCTGCCTTTGCGCGCCACAAAAATTTTATCCGGCTCGTCTTTGGTAATCACTGCAACGCCAAAGGTGCCTTCTATTTTCAGAAGCGCTTCGCGAAAAGCTTCCTCAAAATGAATGCCGTCATATAATTCTTCGATTAAATGAGCAATAACCTCGGTATCGGTTTCGGTGCGGAAGATGTGTCCCGACTGCTGCAAAACCGTTTTTAGGCTGGAAAAATTCTCGATGATTCCGTTGTGAATCAAAATAATATTATTGTGGCAATCGCTGTGGGGATGGGCGTTTACCTTATTGGGCTTACCGTGCGTCGCCCAGCGCGTATGACCGATGCCGAGCAAGCCGGGAGGCATGTCGTGAGCAAGAGCTTCTTCTAATTTGCGAATTTTGCCCACTTCTTTTATGATGTGTATGGTTTCGTCATGAATGGTCGCGATACCGGCTGAATCATATCCCCGATATTCGAGCCGCTTTAAGCCGTTGATAAGGATGGGCGCCGCTTCCCGGTTACCCAGATATCCAACAATACCACACATGGAGTTACTCCTTGTATTTTATTCCCATTCAATAGTGGCAGGAGGTTTGGAACTGATATCATAGACCACCCGATTAATTCCCTGAACCTCATTAATAATTCGGTTGGAAATTCGGGCTAAAACTTCGTTCGGCATTCTGAACCAGTCCGCCGTCATTCCGTCGCTGCTGGTAACCGCCCTTAGACCGATAACGTGCTCGTAGGTTCGTTGATCGCCCATTACGCCGACCGTGCGAACCGGTAAAAGCACCGCAAATGCCTGCCAAATTTGATTATACAGACCGTTTTTCCACAATTCCTGAATGTAAATGGCGTCTGCCTTTTGTAATAACTCGACACGTTTCTCCGTTACTTCACCTAAAATTCTGACAGCTAAACCGGGTCCGGGAAAAGGATGACGTTCAATAATCATCTCCGGAATTCCGAGCTCTCTTCCCACCTGCCGCACTTCATCCTTAAAAAGCTCGCGCAATGGTTCCAGCAGCTCAAAATCAAATGTCTCGGGCAAACCTCCCACATTGTGATGCGATTTAATTGTCGCCGAAGGTCCCTTAAAAGAAGTACTTTCGATTACATCGGGATAAAGAGTTCCCTGGGCTAAAAAGTGAAAATCGCCTAATTTTTTGGCTTCCTTTTCAAAAACGCCGATGAACTCTCTTCCGATAATTTTGCGCTTTTGTTCCGGATCGCTCACACCCTTTAATTTTTCAAAAAACAGTTTTTGAGCTTTGACCACAGTAAGATTGATATTAAAATGCTTTCGAAAAACATTCTCGACTTCTTCGGCTTCTCTGTAGCGCAAAAGCCCGGTATCAACAAAAACGCAATGCAACTGATTGCCGATAGCCCTGTGAATTAAAACCGCGGCGACACTGGAATCGACCCCGCCGCTCAAGGCGCACAAAACACGCCTGTTACCCACGCGTTCACGAATACTCTGAATGCTTTCTTCAATAAATGACTTTGGCGACCAATCTCCGCTGCATCCGCAAATCTCAAATACAAAATTCGATAAAACTTTTTTGCCGTATTTACTGTGTTCTACTTCCGGATGAAACTGCAATCCGAAGATCGGCTTGGTTTCGTGTTCTATGGCGGCGTAAGGAGCGTTTTTTGTGCAACCGATAACTTTGAATCCCTCTCCCAATTTCAGTACTTTATCGCCGTGACTCATCCATACCTTGCTTTGACCGGGAATATCTTTGAACAATAAACTTTCGCCTGTTATCTCCAACTCCGCCAATCCGTATTCCTTTTTTTCGGCTTTAACCACTTCGCCGTTTGTTAAAAAGGTAATCAACTGCAAACCGTAACAAATGCCCAGCACGGGCAGATTCAGTTCAAGAATTTGTTTGCCGACCCGCGGGGCGTCCGTATCGTAAACCGAAGCGGGACCTCCGGACAAAACAATTCCCTTCGCGTTCTGCTTTAAAAAAATATCCGGATTAACATTGTACGGATGAATTTCACAATATACTCCGAGCTCTCTGATTCTGCGGGCTATAAGTTGGGTGTATTGGGATCCAAAATCTAAAATTACAATTGTCTGATGTTGAAAGGCATGTTCTATTTGAGTCGGATGTCCCATTTCTTTAATTCCTGGATGAATTTATAATTGGTTAAATCATAATGAATCGGGGTTATGGATACCTTGTTCTGCATCACGACAAGATCGTCAATATCATTTCCGTTGTCCAGAATCATGCGCTTGCCTGTCAGCCAGTAGTAAACCCGGTTGTTGGGATCGATTCTTTTGTCAAAAGCTTCTTCATACCGACCCTTTCCCTGTTTGGTAACCACGACTCCCTTAATTTTATCTTCAGCCACAGCCGGCACGTTAACATTTAACAATGTGCCTTCTGGCAAACCTTTTTGCAAAACCTTTTCCGCCAGTTCCCGCGTAAATTTTGCCGCAAAGTCAAATTCCGGTTTTGTGAACGAGGCAATAGAAACGGCGATGGAAGGGATACCCATAATGGTACCCTCGGCGGCTGCGGATACAGTGCCGGAATAGATTATATTGGTTGCCGTGTTTGGTCCCTGATTAATTCCGCTGACCACGATATCCGGTTTGCGGGGCAATATGCACCGACCGCCTAATTTCACACAATCCGCCGGAGTTCCGTTCACCGCATAACCGAAAAAATTTCCGTCGCGTTCCACTTCGATCACACGCAAAGGATCCGAAAGCGTAATGGCATGACCCACGGCGCTTTTTTCAACCAAAGGCGCAACCACAAACACTTCTCCCAAATCCTGAAGCGCCTCTTTCAATTTAAGAATACCAAGCGCGTAAATACCGTCGTCATTGGTAATTAAAATAAGATGCTTTTTTTCCATAATTTTTTGGATTTCAGACGTAATGATTTATTTCGATATTCAGCTTAATGCGGATTCTTGTGAGCAAAAAAGTCCAATATTCCGGCAATTCGCTGTTTTAATTGATGCCGATGCACAATCATATCCAAAAAGCCGTGCTCCAACACGAATTCCGATCGTTGAAATCCGGGCGGAAGGTCCTGACCTATGGTTTGTTTAATTACCCGCGGACCCGCAAAACCGATTAACGCGTCAGGCTCCGCCAGAATGATGTCGCCCAGCATGGCGTAGCTGGCTGTTGTTCCTCCCGTGGTGGGATTGGTAAGGATTGAAATATAGGGGATTTTGTTTTCCGCCAGCCGGGCTAATTTTGCGCTGGTTTTAGCCATTTGCATCAAACTCAAAATACCTTCGTGCATGCGCGCTCCCCCGGAAGAAGATAAAATGAGAAGAGGCACCTTCAATTCCAGAGCTTTATCAATGGCTCTGGCGACTTTCTCGCCAACCACCGATCCCATGCTTCCGCCAAGAAATTTAAAATCCATAATTGCGGCAACAACATCGTGTTTTTCCAGTTTCGCCGTTCCGGTAACCACCGCTTCTTTCATTCCCGTCTTCTTTACCGTAGCCATGTACTTATCGATATAAGGCTTTGAGTCCTTAAAATTAAGCGAATCCACGGTCATCAAATTGGCATTGATTTCCTTAAAGGAATCTTCATCGAACAATATCCGAATATATTCTTTGCTGGTAATGCGGAAATGGAAATCACATTTGGGACAAACATACAACTTTTTTTCGAGTTCCTTTTTATAAATGATCTCTCCGCAATTTTCGCATTTAACCCACAACCCATCCGGTAGCTCTGTTTTCGGAACGGATTTTAAGGTTTGTTTTGTTCGTTTAAACCAATCCATACTTTCCTCTCGACTCACTCAAATTAAAACATACAATCTATTAATATTCCCGCAACTACGGGATAGAATTGTAACCGGCGCGTTCATTCGTTAAGCGTTAATGGTGTAAGAGTATAAGCGGACCTCTCCGGTCACGATTCACGACTTTGCTACTCTGTCACTCTGTTACTTTGTTACTTTGT
>JAADIP010000206.1 GCA_013151275.1 Calditrichota bacterium
ATGAATAATGAAAATCCCTATTAGCACGCATTACGAAAATTCATTAAGGATTAAGGTTAAGGGTTAAGCGAACTTCTAACTCACCACGCAAGATTGGTTTAACGGCTTTCCGCATTTTCTTTTTTCCTTTTTCCTTTTTCCTTTTTCTTACTCATCACGCATCACGCATTACGCGTCACTTTGTTACTATGTTACTTTGTCACTTTAATCTTGAAAGGACTTTAATCTTGAAAGAACTTTAATCTTACTCATCACGGTTTTCCGCCTTCTGATAACCTGTTTTTTTTCATTTTTCGTTTATTTTTAATATTTTATTACTCGTCAGATTCAAAAAACAAAGGAGCCGGATTCATGTTTAATCGTTTGGCCGGATTCATGTTTAATCGTTTGAGTATCCTTTTAATCGCCATCCTGTTGCTTCAGACATTTTTATTTGCCTCTGATATTGAGAAGAGGGTGGAAAATCTGCTTTCGCAGATGACCCTTGAAGAGAAGATCGAATTATTGGGAGGCACAAAAGGATTTTACATCAAGGGCATTCCGCGGCTGGGAATTCCCGAAATCAAAATGACGGACGGACCGCTCGGAGTTCGCGGAAACGGAAAATCGACGGCTTTTCCCGCGACGGTTGCTTTAGCTGCGACATGGAATCGAGATCTGGCGTTTAAGGTCGGCGATGCCATCGGCAAGGAGAGCCGCGAAAAGCAAATCGGTTTTTTACTCGCTCCAGCCGTTAATATTTATCGTGCAGCCCAATGCGGAAGAAATTTCGAGTACATGGGCGAAGACCCCTTTCTGGCGTCGGAAATGGTTGTCCCTTATGTTAAAGGGGTTCAGCAAAATCAGGTTGTTGCCACCGTTAAACATTTTGTCGCCAATAATCAGGAATACGATCGTCACTGGGTGAGTTCCGATGTTGACGAACGAACCCTTCACGAAATTTATCTGCCGGCGTTTAAGGCTGCAATACAAAAGGGCGGGGCGTTAGCAGTGATGGCGGCTTACAATCCGTTGAACGGCGTGCATTGCAGTGAAAATAAGTACTTATTGACAGATGTGTTAAAAGGAATGTGGAAATTTAAAGGGCTGGTGATGTCCGATTGGGGCGCCGTTCACAGTGTCGCCGCGGTCAATGCGGGTCTTGATCTGGAAATGCCCGAAGCCAAATTCATGAATAAGCAGAATATTTTGCCGAAAATCGAAAACGGCGAAATAGATCAGGCAACAATTGACGACAAAGTGCGGCGGATTTTACGGGTTTGTCTGAGCATGGATTTGTTCAATAAAAACCGCAAAAAGCCGACCATCGACTGGGAAAAACATCATTCAATTGCTCTGCAGGTTGCCCGCGAAGGCATTGTGTTGTTAAAGAACAAAGACGATATCTTGCCTTTAAATCCGAAAAAAATAAAAAAACTGGTCGTTTTGGGACCAACCGCTGATCCGACTCCTTCAAGCGGCGGGGGATCGGCTTTTATTACTCCTTATCGCCATGTCAGTTTTTTAGACGCCATCCGGCAACGTTTCGGTTCAGAAATAAAGGTTGACTACATTAACATAACCCGTTATCCGTCTCTTGAGAAAATGGTAAAATCTTCCCGCTTTTTTACTTCCGCCGATCTGAAACAGCCCGGATTAAAAGCGATCTACTTTAATAACACGCGGCTCAGCGCTCCGCCCGTTTTGCGCCGCATCAGTCAGACGATTAATTATGATTTCGGAACGCTTCCGCCCGCTTTCGGTGTGCGAAAATCCAAATACTCGATTCGCTGGAGAGGATTCATTGCGCCCGATACAAGCGGTTTGTTTGTTTTTGCCGCGGAGAGCGACGACGGCGTCAGAGTATATCTGGACGGCGAATTGATCCTTGACGACTGGACTGATCATACTACTAAAAAAGACTTTGCCGAAAAGCGGCTGAAAAAAGGAAAAATTTATCGGATCCGGATTGATTATTACAACAATCTCGGCAGCGGAGTAATTCGTTTCGGTTACGGTCTTGTGGATGAAACTCCGCCTGAGCAAAAATTGAAACTTGTCAAAAACTATGATGCAGCCGTTGTCTGCGTGGGATTTAATCCCGAACTGGAGGGAGAAGGGCACGATCGACCGTTCGCCCTGCCCGATGAACAAAACAAACTGATTAAAACGGTGAGCAAACTGAACGACCGAACCGTTGTGCTGATTACAGCGGGCGGCGGTATTGACTTTTCGCCGTGGATCAAAGACGTGAAAGCCGTTTTGCACACCTTCTATCTGGGTCAGGCTGGCGGAACTCCGGTAGCAGAAATTTTGAGCGGAGACGTTAATCCTTCGGGTAAACTTCCCTTTAGCATTCCAAAACGCCCGCAAGACGCTCCCGCTTTCGGAAACTACTACCCGCCGAATGAAAAATCTCCTGTTTATCGGGCTGATCATAAAGATAATCCGGCAGCAGTCACGTACGCCGAAGGAATATTCACCGGCTATCGACATTACGACAAAAATAAGATCGAACCGCAGTTTCCCTTTGGTTTCGGGTTGTCCTACACCAAATTCGACTACGACGATCTTGAACTCTCATCCCGGAAAATCGATAAGAACGATACGCTTAAGGTGCGGTTTAAATTGCGCAACGACGGTAAAATCGCCGGCAGCGAAATCGTTCAGTTGTATGTCAGTGCTAAGGGCGCGGTAAAAAGACCGCCAAAGGAATTAAAAGGATTTCAAAAAATCTTTCTGAAGCCGGGAGAGGAAAAAACAGTGCGGTTTGTTGTTACCCCGCAGCATCTTTCTTATTACAGCGAACAAAAGGATAAATGGATCGCGGAAGCCGGAAAATATGAAATCATGATCGGATCTTCTTCGCGGGATATCCGATTGCGGAAGGGTTTTCTTGTAAAACCTTAGAATGCGATTTCACAAAGCTTGTATTCATCGACTACACCACAAGCGCGGAAGAGCGGCGGGATTTTTTAAGAGTGGACGCCCTTGCCGGTCTCGGTGATGAGTAAGATTAAAGTTCTCTCAAGATTAAAGTTCTTTCAAGATTAAAGTTACAAAGTGACATAGTAACATAGTAACAAAGTGATGCGTGATGCGTAATGAATGACTTGCAACCTGCAACCCATAACCCATAACCCATAACCCTTAACCCTTAACCATTAACTTTTAACCCTTATACGCTTAACGAAAATTAAATCGTCAATCGTAAATCTACCCCCGCTGAATCCGAAAAATACCTTTACTGATTCGCTTCTGACGCACGGATTGCAAAGCCTGCCGGTAGTCCGATAAAGCAAAAAATTCCACGCCCAGCCCGCTCCAATCGATCGAAAAACGGTTAAGCCAGCTAACGGCGCGCGGAAACGTAAACGGATTAATAAACGAGCCGATTAACTTCCATTCCTTTTGATAGATATGAAAGGGATTCACCTTAATCCGCGCATCCTGCGGGCAAACGCCAAAAAACAAAAAGGTTCCGTGGTGTTTCAGCGTCGGCAGCGCCTGCTCTATTGCCCGTGAATTACCGCTGCAATCGATAATAACATCGAATTTTTGCCCGGCTTCAATCTGACGTTGCATGTTGCTAAAACCCAGCTCCGAGCCCCGTTTTCTGCGTCCTTCGTCCGGTTCGACCATAGTGATTTGAGTAAATCCGTGATCGCGCAGAAAAAACGCCCACAAAAGACCGATCAATCCTGCGCCGAGAATCAAAACCGATTGTGCTGCGTCAACGGGTTGCAATTGATCCCAGCCGTGTACGATGCAGGACACCGGTTCAGTCAATGCGCCTGATTTCAGATCCATGGAATCGGGCAGAGGATGCACCTGCTTTGCCGGAACCGCACAAAATTCAGCCCAGGCGCCGTCGATTTGCACGCCGATGGGTTTTAAATTCTCGCAGAATTGAATACGACCCGATTTACACGGCGTGCAGGTATCACAATGATTGTTCGGATCGACCGCAACTTTCTGACCGGTTTTCATACGGCGGACATCTTCTCCCACGCGTTCGATAATTCCCGAAAACTCGTGACCGGGGATCAACCGGTCGGCGGACGGAACCTCGTCCGCTAATATGTGAAGGTCCGTTCCGCAAATCCCTGCGTAAGCCACGCGGATCAAAACCTCATCGGGCTGAATATCGGGACATTCTTTTTCGATTAATTCCAATTTCCCGCCGCGGGAATATTCAAGAGCTTGCATCGCAAACTACCTTTCTTTATTTTCAATTTTCAGATAGTAAAACGTTTAACGGATCGTACGAAATCGATATTACGATCTAAAAATGAAATTCGCAAAACAAACAATAACCCAACGGATTGAAAAATGAATCAGTTTGCAAAATTCCTGAAACTCAATTTACCGCTTATCCTGTTTATTCTTTTGATTTTATCCGGATGCGTCAAAAAAGAAGAACCTACCGACTGGCTGGCAAAAGTGGATAACCGCTTTATCACAACGCATGAATTCCGCATGTTCTATGAACTCGATCCCAATTTCGGTATCGATTCAACGGGGCTTCCGGCGCTGAATGCAGAACTGCACAAGATGATCGATCAGGTTCTTGCTTTAAATAAAGCCGAACGCGAAGGCTTGGTGAATGATCCCGCGATCGATCGCGCCTTTCGCTGGGAAGAAAAACAAGCCATGTTAAGAGCGCTCTACCGTGAAATAATATCCGGTCAAATTAAGATAACCGAAGATGATTTGCGTGATGCCTATATGAAAAAAAATGAAATGGTACATGTTCGGCATCTTTTTACCAAGGATCGGGCTACGGCTGAAAAATGGTATGAAAATTTAAAAAAGCGAAAAACGGATTTCAAAAAACTGGCGGCGCAGGCGTTCAAAGACACGACGCTGGCAAAAAACGGCGGCGATTTGGGCTGGATAAAGCTGTCGGAGCTGGATGACGATTTTGTCAACGGATTGGATACGCTTCGACCCGGACAAATTTCACATCCCGTAAAAACGCGCTGGGGCTATCACATCATTCAAATGATAAACCGAAAGCGACCGGCTATCATACGCGAATCCGATTTTGAAAAACAAAGACCAGCTCTAAAAAAATGGATTCGCCGCCAAAGAGGACTTGAGCTTTCAAAAGCGTTCATAAAAAAAACCATCGGCAAACTGAATCCCCAACCCGACGCGAAGCTGTTTTTGAAGTTGTGGATCGTTTTAAATAAGGACCAAAATCTGGAGACGATGAAACTTCCTCAACCGGTTGTTTTGGATAATTATTATCTTGATCGAATCGAAAACGCTTTACGAAACGATCTTGATAAACCATTTATCCGCTTTAAAGGAGGAAGCGTCAGTTTAAAGGAATTTTTAGACGGCATGCGTCAGGCGCCGACCTCGCATCGTCCCCGTTTTAAAACGCCCAAAGAGCTGTCGTTGCAAATAGCCACCTGGTTCCGGGACGAGTTTTTATTTCAAAAAGCAAAAAAACGAAAGTTGGATCGTGACCCGCAAGTAAAGCAGGAGGTGCGTAGATTCAAAGAACAGGAAATTTATTACTATTATGTGAATCAGATCGTGGATACCATTACAACGCCCGAAGCGGTTGAAAGTTTTTTTAAAAACAAGGAATTTTCCGTTTTAAAAGACAGACCGGAACTCGCGCATTTTCAAACGTTGCAGGAATGGAAGTGGGACAGGGCGGAAAAGCTGCTGCATGAGAGTTTACGCAAACAACCGTTAAAAATTGAAGTGCGGATCGATTCGCTTAAAAATGAGAACAAACGAATCGACTGGAAGGGGAGAATTCGCTTTTTTATGATTCGCAAACCGTCGTGATGCGGGATGAGTAAGATTAAAGTTCTTACAAGATTAAAGTCCTTACAAGATTAAAGTTACAAAGTGACAAAGTAACATAGTAACAAAGTGACGCGTAATGAGTAAGACAAAAGACAAAAGAGAAAGCAGAATTCAGAGAGCAGAAAGCGGAAAGCCGTTAAGCCAATTTTGCGTGGTGAGTTAGAAGTTCGCTTAACCCTTAACCTTAATCCTTAATGAATTTTCGTAATGCGTGCTAATAGGGATTTTCATTATTCAT
>JAADIP010000181.1 GCA_013151275.1 Calditrichota bacterium
AAGCCGGTTCTTCGGCGATTCTTTCGGCAGCTTTATGCCGAGCGTGGATGTCAAGGAAAAAGACGATGAATTTGTGGTAACCGCCGAATTGCCGGGAATGGACGCCAAAGATGTGGACATCAGCATATCCGACGATATTCTGACGCTGCGCGGCGAAAAAAAGGAAGAAAAAGAGGAGAAAGAAGGCAACTACTACAGACGCGAATGCTCCTACGGCAGCTTCCATCGCGATATTCCCTTGCCGGCTGAAGTGGAAACGGACAAGGTTGAGGCTGAATTCAAACGCGGCGTTCTGACCGTGCATCTGCCCAAAAAACCGGAATCTCAACGCAAAGCCAAAAAGATTCAGGTAAAAACAAATTAACAAATCCGAATCTTCAGCGCTGAACCCAATTTTTGAAAGGCCGACTATTCATTGTCGGCCTTTTGTGTATGCAGTTAATTAATTTTCGGGAATCAAACGGAGTTCTACAAAATGATGCAGGGCTGTCGTTCCGAGGAACTTGGGGCGAGGCAATTCTTTATTTTGCGGAACTCCGAATATCAAACGAAAGGAGGTGAACCGAAGACATGAAAGACTTTTACCAGATATTAGACGTCAGCCGAAACGCCAGTCAGGAAGAGATTAAAAAAGCGTATCGGAAATTGGCGGCAAAATACCATCCGGATCGAAACCCCGGCGATAAAAAGGCGGAAGAAATGTTCAAAAAAATCAACGAGGCGCACTCGGTTTTGAGCGATCCGGAAAAACGCAAATTATATGACCGGTACGGCGAACAGTGGAAACAATTTCAACACGCCGAAGAAGCGGCGGGCGGAAAACACTATCAAAATACTGACTTCTACAACGACGATTTTGATCACTATCAGGGTTCGTTTAACGACATTTTCAGCGACCGCTTTGCCGACGATATTTTCAGCTCCTTCTTCGGTCGGGAGTACAATCCTTTCGGCGAACGGTTCAAAAATGTTTACCAACATCGGGGACAGGATATCAAAGCCGAATTGGAGATTAGTCTGGAAGAGGCGTATCACGGAACCAGCAAAATTTTTCGAATTAACGACCAGACCATCAGGCTTCGAATAAAACCCGGTGCGGAAGAGGGTCAAATTCTGAAATTAAAAGGAAAAGGTGCGCCGGGAATAAACGGCGGTCCCAACGGAGACCTTTTAATCACCGTACGCATTAAAGAGCATCCGGTATTTAAACGCAAAGGCTCTGATCTGTACTGTGATTTACCGGTCGATCTTTACACGGCAATTCTCGGCGGAAAGGTCGAGTTACAAACTCTGAAAGGACGGGTCAAAATTGACATTCCCGCGGAAAGCGAAAACGGCAAAGTTATTCGCCTGAACGGTTTGGGAATGCCGAAGAATGCGGAAAAATCGAGCTTCGGCGATCTTTACGTAAAATTGAACGTGCGGTTGCCGAAAAATTTAACGTCGCAGGAAATTCAGCTTTTCAGACAATTAGCCGGTCTGAGGAAAAACCGATAATGAAAATTTTGCGGTTCGCCTCCGCGCTTCGATCGACTCTCCTTGTAAACGGATTTTTCTACTTCTGAATTCCGAATATTTTCAGCCCTTAAAGCGCTATTCATTACTTTGAGAACTCCCCGCAGCCAAACTTATCACACATCATATTCAATTTTTTCTTATATTGCCACTTAAAATTTTAAATACTATGGAAATCAGATTAAAATCAGGAGAATCCGATGGCTGACAAATTAGTTCCGCCGCACGGCGGAGTTTTAAAACCTCTTTTACTGCAAGGGGACGAACTAAAACAAGAGATAGAAAAAGCGAAAACCTTACCTCAAATCCGCTTGACCTCGCGGGAAACATCCGACCTAATCATGTTAGGCATGGGCGCGTTCAGTCCCCTCGACGGATTTATGAGGGAAAAGGATTATAAAACGGTTGTCACCGATATGCTCATGTCCGACGGAACCTTATGGCCCATCCCTATCACCCTTTCCGCCCCAAAGGCGCAGGCTGATAGTTTGAAACAAGGAAGCGAAGTCGCTTTAATCGACGACGAGAGCGGCGAATTAATGGGCACCATGGTTATCGAAGAAAAATATACCTACGATAAAAAACACGAAGCGCGTCACGTTTTTCGCACGGACGACGAGGCTCATCCGGGAGTGGCAAAAATTTACGCGCAACACGACGTGTATCTCGCCGGTCCGGTTAAAGTTGTTAATGAATTGCATTATCCGGAAGAGTTCGGGGATTATTATGCGAGACCTGAAAAAACAAGGGAAATATTCGCTCAAAAAGGGTGGAAAACCATCGCCGGTTTTCAGACGCGCAACCCTATCCATCGCTCGCATGAATTTGTAACCAAAATTGCCATGGAAGTTTCGGACGGCTTGTTCATTCATCCTCTGGTGGGGAAATTAAAACCCGGCGACATCCCGGCGGATATTCGTATGAAATGTTACGAGGTATTGTTAGACAACTATTATCCGCGGGATAATGTTGTTTTAAAAGTGTATCCCATGGAGATGCGTTACGGCGGACCGCGCGAAGCCGTTCTGCACGCCATATTCAGACAAAACTTCGGATGCACGCATTTGATTATCGGGCGTGATCACGCGGGAGTCGGCAGTTACTATGGTCCCTTTGACGCCCAGAAAATTTTTGAGGACATCCCCGAAGGCAAATTGCACATTAAACCGATTATGATCGACTGGACATTCTGGTGTTACAAGTGCGACGGAATGGCTTCCATGAAAACCTGTCCGCACAACAAAGAAGATCGCCTGCTTATCAGCGGCACCAAATTGCGCGACATGCTTTCCAAAGGCGAAAAACCGCCCAAGGAATTCAGCCGCCCGGAAGTTGTTGAAATTTTAGCGGATTACTATCAAAGCATAAATAACGAAAAGTAAAATCAGGAGTTAAACCAATGACCGTTCAGAAAGCTACGAATATTACCTGGCACCCGTCTCTGATTACCAAAGAAGATCGCGAACGTTTGCTGAAACAAAAAGGTTGCGTAATCTGGTTCACCGGTCTTTCAGGTTCCGGCAAATCCACACTTGCGCACGCGGTGGAAGAAAAATTGTATAAAAACGGACATTTGACCTTTGTTTTGGACGGGGATAACATTCGCCACGGATTGAATAAAAACTTAGGCTTTTCGCCGGAAGATCGCGCAGAAAATATCCGGCGGATCGGCGAAGTGGCAAAACTGTTTGCCGATGCGGGCGTGATTACCATGACCGCTTTTATTTCGCCCTATCGTAAAGATCGCGATAAAGCCCGCGCGCTGTTAAATGAAGGACAATTCATCGAGGTTTTTGTAAAAGTTCCTTTGGAAGTCGCCGAAGAACGCGATCCGAAAGGTTTGTACAAAAAAGCCAGAGCCGGAGAGATAAAAGATTTCACCGGCATCGACGCCCCTTACGAAGAACCCTTGAATCCGGAATTGGTAATCGACACCAGCAAACTGTCTTTGGAAGAAAGCGCTCAAAAAGTGATCGATTATTTAAAAGAAACAAAGATCATCTGACCTTTTCTTTTCAGGCTGCCCTCTTTTTAAAAGCAGGGCGGCTTTTTTATTTAATCAAAACCGACCACACATCGTGCCTTTGATTGTGCCTTAAAATAAAAACTTTACCTTCCGCGGTCTGCACCTTAAAATAATTGTAATTGGGTCTTCCGGCAACGGGACCGCTTTCGTACCAGCGATCCAATATTTCGACGACCTCGTGGATTCTTCCCTCAAGTTCAAAAGCTTTGGGTCTTTCGCCCGAACTATAGCCGTTATACGTTTTGACTTTTGTGATCTCGAATATCATTCCCTGCCATTTCATAAAACGTAAATTATTCCCATTAAACGATAAATGCAACCTGTCGAAATTGTTACCGTTTGTTATTCCCGGATTAAACCGGGGTCTCGGTCAGAATTAATTACACCGTGACACACAACTCTGTCATATTTTCTAAAAATTCTGCCATATTTTCTCACAACCAGGGCGTCCGGAAGTTCAAAAAAATTTTAATTTCAATAGCGTATTTCTTTGTTTTTCAAATAGTTAGAAATGTTTGAATGATTTTGGCACGCGCTTTGTATTGAACTTTGCGGAAAAATAAAAAACAATAACGAAAGGAGGTGGTAACTATGTTAGTTAAATGGGAACCAATGATGGGTTTAGCCCGCGTTAACGATATTTTCGATAGCATGCTCGAAGACTTTTTCAGCATGGACACTCGTTTAAGCGAACCGGTAAGCAGCCTGATTCCTCTGATGAATATCGAAGAGACCAAAGACGCCTACAAGGTATCGGTTGAATTACCGGGCATGGAAAAAGACGACATCGACATTCAAATAAAGGACAATGTCTTAACGATCAGCGGAGAGAAAAAAGAAGAGACCAAATCCGAAGAAGGAACCTTCTATCGTCGCGAACGCAGATACGGCAAATTCTCCCGCAGCATCAGTCTGCCCGGCGACGTAAAGGTCGATAACATCGAGGCGGAGTACAAAAACGGCGTATTGACCCTTACCTTGCCGAAAGCCGAAGAGGCTAAACCCAAAAAGATCGAAGTTAAAACCAAATAATGTTCGGGAAGGCTCAGGTTTTTAGGGCTGTGTCAAAAAATTCGACACAGCCCTTTTTTATTCCGCTTTTCTTCCGTGTGCGAACGATTTATTTAACCGAGGCTTTGAAGATCGGTTAGTTCTTGCGCCGGGAAATATCTTACGGAGTTTGAACACAATCAGGATTTTAAGTTGAAGTAATCTTCGATAAATCGAATCAATTGCGGATCGTATTTGCCAAAAACGGGAAGTCCGCGTTCCGGCTGATGTTCGGAAACAACGGCGATCACATTTTTGAATTGCTCCCGTCCGCCCGAACCGTCGTCGATTACAATTTTGGGTCCCTCGGCGGCGCTGAACGATTCGATTATTAAAATGTCAATATCTTTGTAAACAAATTGCAACACTTCTTCAATTTGAAATTCATCGGGTTTCCCGAAGAAGATTCCCACTCCTTCTTTTGTCCAAAATACCGTGGGCTGCGCGCCCGCTTTTTGCATTCGATAAGAATCGCTTCCTTCACGGTCAATGGGGTGATTGTGCATGCTGTGTTTTAAAGCCCCGACACGATAACCCTTCTTTTTTAAGCCGCCGATCAGCCATTCAACCAGGGCTGTTTTTCCCGATTTTTTGCCGCCAACGATGTGCAGACATTTTTGCTTGAATTTCATGGCATCCTTCAAAAAACATTTCCGGTTAAAATTATCCGCCGCCGCTCTTTCGGATGGATTTAAGCAATTCCAGATCTTCTTTGTAATTGATATTAAAAAATTGAATTTGCTTTTCGGGCGGAAAATTTACCTGAACCGCGTTCATTTCGTTAAGAACCCGATAAATACTCCATTGACGTATTTTTATCCTTTCTTCAATAAAGGATAAATTTGATTTGTGCCATAAAGAGACCATGGATTCGATGCCTTTTTTTGTTTTTGCTACCACAGGTCTTTGATCTTCGCGTTGTTTCCAAAGATGAAAATAAATTTCCGCGTCAAGCAGAGGCATATCCACGGGTAAAACGGCTAACCAATCCGAATCAAAATTATTTAAAGCGGTATAAATTCCGCCCAACGGTCCGCAGCCGGGAATAATATCTCTGTAAAC
>JAADIP010000180.1 GCA_013151275.1 Calditrichota bacterium
TTAAAAAGATCCCCCCTTGCCTTCGGCGTTCCCCCCTTTTGAAAGGGGGGAATTAAAGGGGGGATCGGGGAAACGGAATAAAGGCGTGATGAGTGATGAGTGACAAAGTAACAAAGTAACAAAGTGACAGAGTGACAAAGTGTAGGGTTTTAGAAGTTTAGGAAATTAATTTCTTGTACATTTAGAGATAGTGCGGTTTGATTAAAAAGATCCCCCCTTGCCTTCGGCGTTCCCCCCTTTTAAAAGGGGGGAAATAAAGGGGGGATCGGGGAAGCAGAATAAAGGCGTGATGCGTGATGCGTGATGAGTAACAAAGTAACAAAGTAACAAAGTGACAGAGTGACGAGTAACCAGCGACAGGGGAAGCCGCTTACACGCTTAACCCTTAACCAAGAAATTTATGTTGAAAAACGAGGTGAAAAAATGCCAGAAAAAATCATAATTTTCGATACCACTTTAAGAGACGGCGAACAATCGCCCGGAGCTTCGCTGAATGTGGCGGAGAAAGTGGAGATTGCCAGACAATTGGCGCGATTGAAGGTGGACGTTATTGAAGCCGGTTTTCCGGTTTCGTCTCCGGCGCAGTTTGAAGCCGTAAAACGAATTGCCGGAGAAGCGGACGCCATAATCACTGCTTTGGCAAGAGCCAAGGAGGCGGATATCAAGGCTGTTTACGAAGCGTTGAGAGAAGCGCCGCGTAAACGAATCCATACCTTTTCCAGCACATCCGATTACCATATTTTAGGGAAATTCGGACATCCCCGTTATGGGCAAACTCTGTCCGAAAAACGACAAACCGTCATTAAAATGTCCATTGACGCGGTGCAATACGCCAAATCTTTTTGCGAAGACGTGGAATTTTCGGCTGAGGACGCCGGACGAACGGATATCGGTTATTTAGCCGAGGTAATCGAAGCCGCTATCGAGGCGGGCGCCACCACCGTTAATATTCCCGACACCACCGGTTACACGCTCCCCGATGAATTCGCCGAAAAAATACGCGAATTGCGACGCCGGGTAAAAAACATCGATCAGGCGGTAATAAGCGTGCATTGCCATAACGATTTGGGTCTGGCTGTGGCAAATTCGTTAGCCGCAATCCAAGCCGGAGCCCGTCAGGTGGAATGCACTATTAACGGCATTGGCGAACGCGCCGGAAACGCTTCTTTGGAAGAGATAGTTATGGCGATAAATGTGCGCAAAGACTTGCTTCCCTACTACACCGATATCAATACCCATGAAATTTACAATGCCAGTCGAATGGTATCCACGCTTACCGGATTTGTGGTGCAGCCCAACAAAGCCATTGTGGGTAAAAACGCCTTTGCCCATGAGTCGGGAATCCATCAGGACGGAGTTCTGAAAAACCGCAATACTTACGAGATCATGAAACCCGAAGACGTCGGAGTCAACGAAAGCAAGATTATTCTTGGTCGGCACTCGGGACGCCACGGATTAAAGGCGCGTTTGGAAGAGATGGGTTATCATCTGACCGAGGAAAAGCTGGACCGATCGTACAAATTATTTTTGCAATTAGCGGATAAAAAGAAAGAAATCTACGACGAAGACCTGCGTCTGATAATGGGCGATGAGATCTTAAGCGAAAAACCAGCCTGCTCTCTGAAATATTTGCACGTGTTTTTGGGAACCAACGCCATTCCCACCGCCACGGTTCGCTTGCTTAAAAACGGAGACGACGTGCAGGAATCGGCTACGGGAGACGGACCGGTTGACGCCGTGTTTAACGCCATCGACCGGGCTTTGAGCACCGATTACACGGTTCAGGATTATCAGGTGCGTTCCGTAACCTCCGGAAGAAAAGCGTTGGGCGAGGTTTACGTCCGCATCCGCAACGGACAGGCGGAGGCGCATGGCAGGGGAGTTTCCACAGATATTATCGAAGCCAGCGGAAAGGCTTATTTGCAGGCGATTAATTCTTTGATGAGGAAAAAACAAGACAATGCCGAAAGGGAATAACGTATGGCGATGACGATCACCGAAAAGATTCTTGCAAAAGCAGCCGGTAAAAAAGAGGTTTCTCCCGGACAAAACTTATGGTTAAACGTTGATGTGCTGATGACTCACGACGTTTGCGGACCGCCGACCTTTCAGATCTGGAAACGCGAATTCGGTGAAAAAGCCCGAATTTGGGATAAAAACAAACTGGTGATTTTTCCCGATCATTATATTTTTACGTCCGATGTTCACGCCAACCGAAATGTGAATATTCTGCGGAAATTCGCCAAAGACTATCAATTACCCAATTATTACGATGTGGGAAGCGAGCGCTACAAAGGGGTTTGTCACATCGCACTGGCGGAAGAAGGATTCAATCTTCCCGGCACCGTATTGATCGGCACCGATTCGCACACCTGCACCGCCGGAGCCTTCGGACTTTTTGCCACCGGAGTGGGAAACACGGACGCGGCTTTTATTCTCGGAACCGGGAAAATCTGGGAAAAAGCGCCCGAATCCATGAAATTCATCTTCGAAGGTTCCGTGCCGCAATATCTGACGGCGAAAGATCTGATCTTGCAGATATTGGGCGACATCACCACTGACGGCGCCACGTATCGCGCCATGGAATTTGACGGAGAAGCCGTCCGATCGTTAAACATTGACGAACGAATGACGCTTACCAACATGGCGGTGGAAGCGGGCGGCATGAACGGCATCATCGCCGCGGATGAAGTGACCAGAGCCTATCTCGCCGAAAGAACGTCGAAACCGTTTGAGGAATTTCAGAGCGATCCCGACGCGAACTATCATAGCGTTTATGAATACGACGTCGGCAAAATCGAGCCCCTGGTGGCAAAACCTCACAGTCCGGATAATCGGGATACTGTTCGGAACGTACGGGGCACCAAAATAACAAAATGTTACATCGGTTCCTGCACGGGCGGAAAGTTTACGGATTTTAAGAACGCCGCCCTGATATTAAAGGGCAGGGAAGTCCGGGTGCCCACTTTTATTATTCCGGCAAGCCCTTCGGTAGCCAAACGATTGCAGACCGAAACGATTGACGGCAAAACCATCGAAGAGATTCTTGCCGATGCGGGCTGCACGATCGCTCCTCCGTCCTGCGCGGCGTGTCTGGGCGGTCCCGCCGACACCGTCGGTCGTTCGGTAGATCACGATGTGGTTATTTCCACTACCAACCGCAATTTTCCGGGACGGATGGGCAGCAAAAAAGCCGAGGTGTATCTTGCTTCGCCGCTTACCGTGGCTGCTTCGGCTGTAACCGGGGTTATTACGGATCCCAGAGAATTCTTATGATCCGGCGATAAATGCAAAGATCAAAGAAAGGAAAACGATGCAAAAAATAATCAAAGGTCCGGCTTATGTGCTTGGCGATAATATCGATACCGATCAGATAATTCCGGCGGAACATCTGGTTTACAGTTTGAGCGATCCCGAAGAATCCAAAAAGTACGGTCATTTCGCCTTTTCGGGAGTGCCGCCGGCAAAAGCCGGATTGCCCGACGGCGGAATTCGGTTCATCGAAGGTGATAATAATCGATCGAAATACAACATTATAATCGGCGGATCGAATTTTGGCTGCGGTTCTTCCAGAGAACACGCGCCGTTTGCCTTGCGGATGGCTGGCGTGCAGGTGGTGGTTGCGGAATCGTACGCGCGCATCTTCTATCGCAATTCCGTCGATGGCGGATTTATTATTCCGCTGGAATCTGTGGGGAAAATCAATGACCGAATAAAGACCGGCGACCCGGTGCAAATCGATCTTGCAAACCAGACGCTTACAAGGCTGAGCGATGGGCAACAATTTTCATTAAAACATCCGGGCGATGTTTTGCCGATTATCGAAGCAGGCGGACTTTTTGCCTACGCCCGAAAATCGGGAATGATCGGTTAAATTAAAATCAGGCAGGAAAATACAATGAAGCAAACAACACCAATAGAACTCTTCGACACAACCCTGCGCGACGGAACGCAGGGAGAAGGCGTCAATTTATCCATTCACGATAAATTGTCGATTACCGAACGTCTGGATGATTTTGGTATTAACGTTATTGAAGGCGGATGGCCCGGAAGCAATCCCAAGGATGAAGAGTATTTTAAAGAGGTGAAGAATTTAAAGCTAAAACAGGCGAGCATTTGCGCTTTCGGCTCGACCGCCCGCTATCCGGATAAAGTGGAAGAAGATCGGAATCTGAACATGCTGCTGGGAGCCGAAACGGAGGTTATTTCGATTTTCGGCAAAACCTGGCGTTTTCATTCTTCGGTGACGTTGGGTTTGACTGACGATCAGAATGCGGAATTGATTTTTCGTACCGTTCAGTTTCTGAAAAAGCACGGTCGCCGGGTGGTTTTTGACGCCGAGCATTTTTTTGACGGATACAAAGACGATCCCGAATTTGCCGTCCGGATGCTCAAAGCCGCAGAGCAGGGCGGAGCAGACATTCTCGTGCTGTGCGATACCAACGGCGGTAGTTTGCCTTCGGAAATAAGCAGGGTTTTTGGCGAAGTGCGGCAACGGGTAAGCCGACCGTTGGGAATTCATGCCCACAACGACGGCGAAATGGCGGTGGCTAATACCATTGCCGCTGTGCAAGCAGGAGCCGTCCAGGTACAGGGAACCGTCAACGGAATCGGCGAACGCTGCGGAAACGCCAATCTTTGCAGTGTTCTTCCTAACCTGATGCTTAAACTCAATTTAAAAACACAAAGTCCGGTTAATTTGCAAAATCTGACGAATCTTTCGCGGTTTGTTTACGAAGTGGCTAACCTGGCTCCCAATACCCGTGCGGCGTTTGTCGGTAAATCGGCTTTTACGCACAAAGGGGGCATTCATGTCAGTTCCGTGTTAAAAGACAGCCGCATGTACGAACATATCTCACCGGAGCAGGTTGGTAATCGTCGTCATGTTTTGGTGTCGGACCTTTCGGGACAGAGCAATATTCGTTACAAAGCGCATGAGTTGGGAATTGATATTGCCGATAAGCGGGAATTCAGCAAAAACTTTGTTCAATACATCAAGTCACTGGAATACGAGGGCTTTCAGTTTGACGGCGCCGAGGGATCGTTTGAATTGCTGTTGCGCTCCGAACTGAATACTTACAGCCCTTTCTTCGAAATCATTTACGCCAAGATCAACGTTTTGCTGAATGACGGCGACACGGATTATTCCGAGGCGGTTCTAAAGGTCAAGGTCGGCGACGAGATCGAGCATACGGCTTCGGACGGCAACGGACCGGTCAATGCGCTGGATAACGCTCTGCGCAAGGCTTTAATGCGCTTTTATCCCGAAGTTGCCAATATTCATTTGGTGGATTACAAGGTGCGCGTTTTGGGGGATAAGAGCGGAACCGGCGCCCGTGTGCGCGTGCTGGTGGAAACCGGCGACGGCAAAAACAGTTGGTCAACCGTGGGCGTGTCGCATAACATCATCAAAGCCAGTTTGCAGGCGCTAAGCGACAGTCTGAACTATAAGATTTTTCATTTACGAAAAGAAACCGTGCGGGTGTGACGGATTGGCGGGGAGATAAAAAGGATTGAAATTAAGGGTGAAACAAAGAACAAAAAATTTGAGGATTTTTAAGTGGAGAAGGGTTTTATTTTTTGAGCGGCAATATTCCACGTTTCAGTAAAACGAACTTTTTATTCTTTTGACCGA
>JAADIP010000111.1 GCA_013151275.1 Calditrichota bacterium
ACAAGGTAAATCCGTTTAGCTCAAAAAGATGACTTCGTCCTGAAATGAGATTCATTGCTAAATTTAAGCATAGATATTTGAATGTAAACTAACCATTCGGGTAGTTTTTAGAAGAAAAATATAATTTTGCGGAGCATGGATTTGATTAATATTCGGAAGGGGAGTACGTGAAAAATATTAAACAATCAGTTTGTCTTTAGCCTTGGCAATGCCTTCGCCTTTGGTATCGACATGAAGTGTGCGGTAAATATTTTTGCGGGATATCTAATAGCGTTTATCTCGATTTGCTGCGGTTTGGCAGGTTACTTCGCGTAGCTTTATTAGCGCTTCTTTTTCTCCTCCGGATAGCGACACTATTTTGTAACGTTTTGAATACACGCACTTTAAATAAAAATATTGCGTTGAATTTGAGTTAATTAAAAATGCGGAATAAAAAATGCTCCGAAGATTTATTCAAGCGCATCCCGATGCTTTTCAAACCATTCCACGGTTTTCTTTAACCCCTCGCGCACGCGCACTTTTACCCGGTAATTCAAAATCTTTTGCGCCGGAGATGTCAGCCAGGGAGTGCTTAATATCGCCCGGTCGCGGATCTCCGTGAACCGGATTCACTTTGCCGTTTGTTAATTCTTTCAGTTCGGCGGCAAGCTCGTTTAAAGTAATGCGTTCTCCGCAGGCGATATTGAATACATGCCCGGGAGCATCCGAAGCTTTACAGGCAAGCAAATTAGCCTGAACCACATTCTCGATGTATGTAAAATCCCGACTCTGCGTCCCGTCTCCGTAAATAACCGGAGGGGTGTTGTTGAAATAGGCTTTAATAAATTTGGGGATTACGGCTGAATAGTATGAGTTAGGATCCTGCCTGGGACCGAAAATGTTAAAATAGCGCAGGGCAACAGTTTCCAGTCCGTAAACCTTGTAAAAAACAGAGCAGTATTGTTCCGAAGCTAACTTATTGACAGCGTAAGGCGAAAGGGGATTGGGTTTCATCGTTTCTATCTTTGGCAGGGTAGGAGTGTCGCCGTAAGCCGAGGAAGAAGCGGCATAGACAACGCGTTTTACTCCGTTTTCTTTTGCCGCGTACAAGACGTTTAAAGTGCCGTTTAAATTGACATCGTTGCTTTCAATGGGCGTTTGAATGGAGCGCGGCACGGAAGGTAACGCCGCCTGATGCAGAATATAATCAACGCCTTTGGTAACTTCCATTAACGTGTTTAAATAGCGGATATCGCCGTTAATCAATTCGATTTTATCCAAAAGATGTTTGATATTCTCTATGCGCCCGGTAGAAAAATTATCAAGTATTTTAACGGTATTTCCCTGATTTACAAGGGTTTCTGCCAGATTCGAACCAATAAAACCGGCGCCGCCGGTGATCAAGTAAACTTCGCTCATCAATTATCCTCCTTAAGCGTTTGCTTACTTCTTTTTCGGACATTTTTCGAAAAACTGAACAATCAAAACAATATCCTGTCCGAAAAGAAGAATTTAATCAGAATTTAAAAAGAGTTTTTTCGACTAATTCAACGAGGATATGCCCAATGGTAATATGGGCTTCTTGAATGTGTTGGGTGTTGGTCGAAGGAACTATAATCGGAATATCAACCCGCGTTTTGCATTTGCCGCCGTCATTGCCTAAAAAAGCGACGGTCTTAACCTGTCTTTTTTTTGCCAGGTCGATGGCTTTTAAAATATTGGAAGAATTACCGCTGGTGGTAATGGCAATCAGCACATCGCCCGCTTGTCCGAAGGCTTCGATTTGCCGGGCAAAGATCTGATCGAAGCCCAGATCATTGCTTCCCGCGGTTAAAACGGAAGTGTCGGTAGTCAGAGCGATTGCGGGCAAAGCCGGACGTTCGAATTCATGGCTTAAACGAATGACAAATTCGGCGGCAATATGTTGCGCGTCAGCCGCGCTGCCCCCGTTACCGCAAATAAGTATTTTCCCGCCGTTTTTCAGAGAATCAACAACCGTAATGATGGTTTTTTCGATTGCCTGACTGCAGTGATTGATTACCAATTTTTTGACGCGGGCGCTTTCTTCAAAGTGTGAGTAAATCGCGTTAAGATAATCCATTAATCGTTTCCCTTTTGATGAATAGCCGATGCAAAAGCACGCAGAAAGTTAATATCGTTTTGTTTTTCCAGAATATTTCCCGTGACAATAAATGAGGCGCCTGCTTCAACCTTTTGAGCGGCTTCTTCCGGCGTGCGAATGCCGCCTCCCACAATTAACGGAATTTCGACGGATGCGGCAATCGCGGTGATCAGGTGTTCGGGAACCGAATGCCGGGCGCCGCTGCCGCCTTCCAAATAGATCATTTTAAATCCGAAATATTGCGCGGTAAGAGCATGAGCAACCGCGATCTCCGGTTTATTGCGGGGCAGAGGTCGGGTTCCGCTCATAAATTCGGCGGACGTAACCTCGCCGGATTCGATCAGCAAATAGGCGGTGGAAATCGCTTCCAGTTGCAAACGGTGGATGATGGGCGACGCCAAAACCTGCGTGCCGATTAAATGATCGGCGTTACGACCGCTTAAAAGCGATAAAAATAAAATGGCGTCGGCATGTTTGGAAATTTGATGAATGCCGCCCGGGAAAATAATAACCGGTTTGTTCTGAGAATATTTCTTGAAATTCCGGATATACAAATCAAAATCGGGAGTAAGCAGCAAACTCCCGCCGACCAAAAAAGCATCTACTCCGGCTTTAATTCCTTTTTCAAGAATTTGCGGAAGATTTTCGGGCAAAGTTTTATCGGGATCGATTAAAACCAAATATCCGGCGCCGAAGTTCCGTTTAATTTCCAAAAGTTTTTGATAAACCGACATAAAATCCTTTGACGGAAACTTTTGATTTGAAATGTTTTACCTAATTAAAATTCAGATCGAAAATACTAAATTGCCCCGATAAAATCAAGCCAACCCGCTATTACGTCTTGTAATTACAAACAAAGATTGCCGGAAGTCGTTTGTTGCAACCTTGCCGAATTCTTATTTAATATTTAAACAGGACGAACTTTTGAAAAAAAATAAATTCTTCCGAAAGACGTTGATTTTTGATAAAGCGAATTTTATTGTTAGAACCTTGATTTATTCTTAAATTCAATTTGTGAGAGGTTTTAAAAGGATGTCTTCGCTATCGATCAAATTAAATTTTCACAGGGAAAATGCTTTAATATATTTGCCGAAGAAGAAGCGTTTAAATTAAGCAAAGGTGATGCCATGAGTAATGAAAACAAAATCAGAGAACCGGCTGTCGCCGGAATGTTTTACTCAGGGAACCCGCAGACCTTGGAACGCGAAGTCGCCCTATTTTTAGAAAATTCCATGCAGGAAAAAAACGTTCAGCATATTTACGGACTTGTCTCTCCCCATGCGGGTTACATGTATTCCGGCGGAGTGGCTGCCCGAGCCTACCGTCAGGTTCTGGATTATGATTACGATGTGGTTGTGGTTATTTCTCCCAGCCATCATGTATATTTCGAGAAAGTTTCCGTTTATAACGGCGACTATTATGCAACGCCGTTGGGAATAATTCCGGTTGATAAGGAATTGTGTCAGCTATTGGCAGATGCGGATCCGCAATTGATCTATTCGTCTATCGGGCACGATGGTCAGGAGCATGCTCTGGAAGTACAATTGCCTTTTTTACAGCATGTTCTGGATGAGTTCAAACTTATTCCCATTGTAATGGGCAATCAGGACATGAACAACATCCTTGCCCTGGCGGAATCTTTAGGCAAGGTTTTAAAAGATCAGAAAACCTTAATTGTAGCCAGTTCGGATCTTTCTCATTATCATTCCTATGAAGAAGCGGTGCGGATGGATTCTGTTGTGATCTCTCATATCAATAATTTTAAAGAAGAAAATCTTTACGATGATTTAAGCAGCGGCTTATGCGAAATGTGCGGAGGCGGACCGGTTATAGCCATGATGAAGGCGTGTCGATATTTGGGTGCGGATAAAGCGAAAGTTATTTTGTATCGTAATTCGGGCGACGTTACGGACGATCGTTCTCAGGTTGTGGGGTATTTAGCCGCAATGATTTACAAATAACGGGTGCGGAACTATTTTGGGGATTTATCGGTTAATACAAGTTCCGATATGTTTTGCAGATTGAAATTTCGATGATCAAATATGTTGTTTTATTTACAAATATGAATTTTCGGTTTTTGCAACTCTGAACAAAAAATCTCGTTTTAGGTTTGTAGTGTTTGAAATATTACAGGAGGATCGATGAAAAGAGGTTGTTTAATTGGACTTTTAGTGGGAGTGGGATTACTACTGATTATTGCGCTCTCCACGTTTGTAACCGTTAAGAATTATTACAATAGCTTCATAACTCTGGAAGAAAATGTGAATCAAAGCTGGGCTCAGGTGGAAAATGTGTATCAGCGTCGTGCGGATCTAATTCCGAATTTGGTGGAAGTGGTCAAAGGATACGCCAGTCACGAAAGAGAAACGCTGCAGGCGGTTATCGAAGCTCGCTCCAAAGTCGGCGGGCAGATTAAAGTGGGGGCTAATGTGTTGAATAATCCGCAGGCATTTGCCAGATTCCAACAGGCGCAGGATGCTCTTTCGTCCGCTTTGCAAAGATTGATGGTGGTTGTGGAACGATATCCCAATTTAAAGGCGGATCAACGATTTGCGGATTTGCAATCGCAGTTAGAGGGAACCGAAAATCGTATTGCCGTGGAGCGCCGCCGGTTCAACGAAGCGGTGCAGGCTTACAATACAGCCATCCGGAAGTTCCCGGCAAACATAATCGCAGGAATTTTTGGCTTTCAGCAAAAGATGTACTTTAAAGCCGAAGCGGGCAGCGATAAAGTACCCAAAGTCAAATTTTAAACCGAAAATAAATTTTTCATGTTATTTAAAAGAAAAGAATTAGAATTATGAGAATGTTTCAAAAAAGCGTTTTATTTTTATTAGCCGGAATCTTCTATGTTTTTGCTTCAACCGCCATTCCGGAAAAGCCCGGAGCCTGGGTTAACGACTATGCGGACGTTTTGACCCCAAGCCAGGAGAATTCGTTGAATTCTCTTTTGAAAGACCTTGAAAAAAGAACATCGAATCAGATATTCATTGCAATTTTTAAAAAGGTGCCGGAAAATACCTATCTGGAAGATTTTACCGTTCGTCTGTACGAAAAGTGGAAACCGGGTCTGCCGGATAAGGATAACGGAATTTTGATTACCATTTTTACGGAAGATCGAAAAGCGCGCGTTGAAGTGGGTTACGGTCTGGAAGATGTTGTTACCGATGCTCAGGCAAGGCAGGTGCTTTATAATTACATGATTCCCCGTTTTAAAGACGGAGATTATTATTCGGGACTGAAAGCCGGATTGCAGATTTTAATTCCTGCTGCGGAAGGCAAGATTAAAATTCCGATGAAATCCTCAACAAAAAGATCGAAAAAAGGCTCCGGATCCGGGAACATAATTCTGGTAATTATTGCTTTTTTGGTTATCAGTAGTCTCTTGGGTCGTCGTCGCGGTACTGGGATAGGAACGCGGCGACGGGGAATGTGGATGGGACCGTTCTTCTTTGGCGGCTTCGGCGGAGGCGGAAGCGGAGGTTTTGGCGGAGGATTCTCCGGAGGAGGCGGCTTTGGCGGCGGATTCGGTGGAATGTCCGGCGGCGGCGGCGCGAGCGGAAGTTGGTAATAGCAATCAGTATTCTGCAAAATTATATGTCGGACTGTTATTCCGAAGAACTTGCGATGAGGGATCCCTTGTTTATTGCAGGGATGCAAATATCAATAAAATGTCATCCGTTCATTTGGCAGAATTCCAGATGATAACGATTAAGGAGGATAAAGAATGAATCCGGCAAAATTTTTTACCGATGAACAAAAAAAACAGATTGTTGACGCCATTAAGGAAGCGGAAAAAGAGACCAGCGGAGAAATTCGCCTGCACATCGAATCCAAGTGTAAAGGCGATCCCCTGGAAAGGGCGATTAAGGTTTTTCAGAAGCTCAAGATGCACAAAACGGCTCTGCGCAACGGAACGCTGATTTACCTTGCCCTGAATAATAAAAAATTTGCCAT
>JAADIP010000238.1 GCA_013151275.1 Calditrichota bacterium
GCCGCAATTTATTGAATATGATGTCTGCACTTGCCTCGGCTAAGGTACTAACTAAAACATTTTCTTTGCTTAAATGCAGCTCCGCCACGTCGGTTACACAGCATAGTCCAAAAATAAACGGATTTCCGAGCGTACGCTGTCCGACGACAATAAAAATGCTTTCCCTGCAATATGTTCACTTTACCGGTAGATGCGGGTCTGATGCCTGCCGTTTCGCTCAACAGGCTGATCTATATTGAATGAGTTGATTTTTGGTGTATTAATATTGTATTCAATATAAAAATAATGGAATGATTATCAAATAAAAAATAAAGCCGGGTTTGCCTTTTCTCTGTTTTCTCTCTTCTTTTTCCCGTAATTCAACCGATCTGATCCTCCGAGCCGGGCTGCTTCCAATTTCCCTTTGAAATCTGCCGAAGGCTTCCGTCGCTGTCTTCAACAATCAATAACGCGCCCGATTTGGGATGCTCTCTAAAATAGCGGTCGAATTCATCAGAATCCCAGATTAAACCTGCCGTGGAAAGGACGTCGGCAACGGCAGCAGTCGGAGCAAGCGCCCAGGCAGCTTTCCGTTCTGCAATCGGTTTGTTTGTCCGCGGATCGATAACGTGCGCTCCTTTTTCCGTTCCCGAAGCTCCCAGCGCCTGATTTTGCAAATGCACTATCTGCAGCAAAGTGTTCGGTTTAAAAGGGTGGTGAACGGAAAGCGGAAAATTCATTTCGCCGAAACAAAGAATCGAACTGTAACCGCCGTGCAATAATCCGTTTGTGATGTCCCACTCCAGCAGCAGCTCCTTCATCCTGTCCAGCGCAAAACCTTTACCGATTCCCCCCAGATCGATTGAAATGTTCCCGGCGGCGTTTATTACTTCAAACCGATCAGCGTTTAAAACAAGCGATTTTATTGAACCTCTTTTAAGCGGAGCCGAAACGGGAGACCGGTTCTTCCAGAAGTCGATGAGCCGCCCCATGCCCGCGTCAAAAGCGCCGAAGGTCTCTTCGAACATCCGCTGACAAATCCGCAAACATTCGAACGTGTTAAGGCTTACAACGGCGGATTCACCCTTTTTTAAGTGATTAATTAAGGAAACGTCGCTGTTTTCGATGAATCGGCTCAGGTCGTTTTCCAACTGATTTAGCAATTCAAAGGCTGCTGCTGCGGCGCTTCGGGCGTAAGAAAAATTCTCATGGACAATCCGGATCTCGAAAATCGCGTTCATGGCAAAATGTTTAAAAGAATGCAGACGATCCGGAGGAATTTGAGAAGTATTGATCAACGTTTGCCTCCTTATCGTAAGCGGTCGTAATAATCTTTACGCAGGTAAATTTGCAGCAACGGTTTTACGGGACGCAACGGGACGGGCTGCTTAAAAAAAGGAATGTAGAGCGGACGCCGACCGGGCGGCTGAATTTCGTAAAGATAGTCTGCGAGTTCGTCTTCCAGATTTGTATCGGCAATGATAACGGGTGCGGGCTTAATTTTCCGCGGGATGCGATTCCACCAGCCCGCCTGCCGATAGCGCCGCAAGTACCAGGGCAGTGACCAGTAATCGTCATTCGGAACAATTATCTGAATGTAAAGAAGGCTCTGCTCTTCCGTTTCGGAAGCAATGAGATCCACAGCCTCGACAATTTTAAAAATATCCGGCGTGGGCTGCGCGTAAACGTAGGGATTTTGCGGATCGGCGTAGTGTACGGCGTTTTGATAGTAAAGCTGAAAAATCAAATGCGCCGTAAAAACGATCAGGAGCAGGCGGATTGAGAATCTGGCGGCGGGTTTTCCGATCCTGAAAAACAGTTCGTAAAAACCGAAGGCGGAAATAACGATCATGCCTGTCCAGAAGGGCAGCAGATTCCACGGGGTTTTGTAGGGAATGATCGAGTAAAAGATCGCCGTAAAAACAGAAGTTAACGCCGCGAGGCGCAGCAGAGCAAATCCTTTGACAGACTGTTCTTTAAAAAACAAAAAATAGATTCCGACAAAAAAGAGAATTAAAAACCCGCCCTCGGTAGCCCACAAAATCGAACGGGAATCAAAAAAGAACAGAAGCCGAAAATAGTAATACCAGGGATGTTCATGAACTCCGCTTCCGTAACCGCGATTGAAATAGTGACCGAAGCTGCGCAGAAAACCGTTTAAGCCCTGCGGGTTTTGTCCGAAAGAAGAGAACAAAAGAGCGGCGACCAGTGCCGCGCTAAAAATGAAGAAAATCAGATGCCGCGCCGTTCTTGAATCGAATTTAAAGACCTGCTGTTTTCCGAATCGCAGAGCAAGAAGAATTGTCAAAAACCAGCCGGCAAAAAAAAGAATCCATGTTTCTTTGCCTGCAATCGCCATTCCGGCGGCTAATCCCGAAAGAACAATCGAAAGCGCGTCGCGCTTAAAGAGGTAGCGTCCGAAAAAGAACAGGGCGGCGTAAAGATAAAAGACAAAAACCGTTTCGTGGATGTAATAGCGGCTGTAAAAGAACAGGGCGGGAGAGAGACTCCAGCCGAGGGCGATTAACAGAATCAGGCGATCGGGTAAAAACGAACGCCACAATAAGGGTAAAAGTAACAGCAAAATTCCGAACAGAACGGTGACAAAGCGCAGATCAAATTCTGAAAATTGAAGCCAGTTGTTTTTGCCCTGCAACTTTAAAATCGGTAACGAACTGTAGAACAAGCCGGGTCCGTGGTATTCGGAAGGATCGTATTCGAAAATCCCGCTGTTCATTAATTGATTCATTTTTGCCGCGTTGACTGCTTCGTCTCCGTGCATGGGACGCCTGTCAAGAAAAGATGAACGGAGGAGTAAATTGAGTGCAATGATTAAAATAAAGAAGACAGGGAAAAATTTTAAACGTTGGGGTACGGTTTTCATGTGAATTTAAAGAGGTCCGAAGAAGCACCGCTCCTCCGAACCTCAGTCTTTTATTTTACAGGTTTGCCGTAAACTTCGACTTCGATGTAATGATTCAGATCGTTATTGCTGTTTCCGTTTGAATAGCAGCGGACATAACGAGCCTGAATCCCTTTGGCGTCGATGAGCTTTCCTTCGGCGGTTTCGATGTAGTTTTTATCCTTGCCGACGCCCAAACCGGAGGAGTTGTCGTGATCGTTATTGAAAATGGTTGTAACGCCGCTGACAAAATCTTTGTCGTTGGAAACCTGAACCACCACGTCAAAATAGACGCGCGGCTGCTTGTGAAAATGCCAGAGCACAACGGCGTAAATATTGTAAACGGCGCCCAAATCGATGGTGACATGCTGGGTGAAAGGTCCTAATTCCACGTAGTGCCCGTCTCCGGCTTCTTTATCGCCGTCGGTAATCATTTCGATTTCACCGATGATGGGTTCTTCGTCGCTGCTGAAAACGGTTTTTTTCAGCGCCACGTTTTTTGTGCCTTCGGGAGCCAAAAACGGCGGACGCGGTTTTCCCAGCGGCTTTTCCAGATTGGGCACGTTTAAATTTTGCGGAGTGCCGATAAACATGGGTTTGGGCAGTTTTATTTCGATCGGCGCGAGTTTTTCTTTTGGCTGGGTTTTTGCCTTTTTATTCTGAGCAAACAGCGGCGCAGAAAGAATAAGCGCGGATACGGCGGCTAATAAAATTACTCGCGGAAAATTCTTTGGCATTTCATTTCTCCTTGACATTTGTTCTTTGACTCTGCTGAAAATAGTTATAAAAGGCTAAAAAGGCAATGATTAATAAAACAAGCGCGCTGTAGCGATGGATTTCGATTAACAGGCGCATCCCCTGACTGCCAAAAAGCGGGTACAGGCTGAGGATAACGGCAAGAATCGCCACAATACTAAAAAACAGAAAGACCCAGAACAGAATTTTAGCGATGAATTGTTTTAGCCCTTCTGCCGATCCGGAAGAAGATTTCCGAATTAAAGCGCGAGCCAAATTCAGGTCTTCGATTTTAAAACGCATTTTTTGCGCCGTTAAAAGAATCCAGACTGTTAAGGCGAAAAGAAAAAAAGGAGCGATCAGAATGTGTAAAATCAGCGGCAAACCTCCCGTTGAGCTGCCGGTGAGCAGGAGGGGAGTAAAACCCGTTAACGTCAGCAGCAAAAAGAACAAGACCGTCCATCCGAAGGAAATGACTCTTAGTTTGCTTAAAAAAGAGGATTTTTTCTCCTGTTTCCGCCATTTTAAATATTCAAAGATCGAATTTAAATTCTGCCGACCGATACGCCGGTTTTTCATTAAAACGATCAGCCAGCCAAATGCGATTACAAGAACAATGAATGTGATAATCCGAAACATAATTTATTCCTGAGTTTTGTCGTTCGATTCCCGATACAAAGTGTTTAGAATTTGATTGAGTCCTTTAAATGCGTAAAGCACAAAAACCGAGATCAGAATGCCCGTGAAAAAGACGATAATCAATTTAAGCCATGGTCTGAAGAAAAAGGAAAAAGAGAACAGCCAGGCGCCCGCCCGATTGACATCAAGAAATCGAGTCATCGGAATAAACCCGGGTTTGGAAGAAAGCAGGGGCGCGTCGGTTTGAATTTTCCCGAAAAAGAAAGGAGACGAGGGCGAATGGCAATCGTTGCAGCCTTTTGCGCCCAGAGCCTGCGAAGCGGGACGAACGTCGTGCGCCAACTGCCAGAGATAAGGCTGCGGTTTCAGGCGATCGTTCGTCACCGGCTGTTTGGCTTTATTTAAAGAATAGACCGTTTGACCCGACACGAACACGACCTTGCCGCGGATATCGGGTAAAGTTTTAAGCGTGTCCAGAACGGCGATCAGCACGGAATCCGAAATTTGCGGAAAAGAGCCGCTACCGGCGGAATCGATGTAGCCCACAACACCGCGCACCACGGGTAATATTTTTGAAGGGGGCAGAGGCTTCAGGGAATCGCCGCTGATTGTGCCCCAATACGCGGGAAAGAGTAAAAGATTCGGTGAAATTTTACCGTCGTTTCGCCTGGCGTAAACAGGAGCGAAAATGTGCGGAAGAGCTTCGGGAGAGCGTTTTGAATTATGCGTTCCCAAAGCGTGAGCCATGGAAGTTTTGACCAGATAGGCTGTTTTTTGCGGCAAAGGACCGGAATGACAGGCGGTGCAGGTGAGTTTTTTCAGATGAACGGGCGGCAGTCCTTTGTGTTCGGGAATGGGAGCGCCCAAACGTCCGGGATAGTCGGAGTCAGCCGAATGACACCCCTGGCAGGTAAATCCGGCGGCAGGGGGCGAAGATTCGTAGCCGCGAATGATTTTGTGATCGAGTCCGTTGCGGTGACAATCCACGCAGGTAAGTCCGGATTTCAGATGCACGTCTTGTTCACGCGCCCAGAGCGGGGGAGTGTCGGTTTCGATTTTTGTTGAATGGCAAAAATAACAGCGTTCGGTAGGAACGCGTTTTGTGAAATTGAATTCCACCTGCGCGCGATCGTCAAAACTGCGGGCGTCGTAGCTTACAGTGGGAGGAAGTTTACGCGGTTCGTCCGGCGCAACGCCCCAGTAAATGTCGTAGTTGTCCGGCATGTCTCTGGCGGATCCGCGGACTACGGCGATTTCCGAAGCGGCGGTGGGCGCCCAGCGGAAATTACCGCGTTTGATCTGCGCGGCGTATT
>JAADIP010000062.1 GCA_013151275.1 Calditrichota bacterium
AAGGCAAGGGGGGTCTTATTAATCAAACCGCACAGTATCTGAATTTAAGAATATTCCTCATTAACAAAGTTTTGTTTTGAATTTCTGCCATTCCAATTTTTTTCGGATTTATGATTTTCGTTAAACGTTAATGGTTAAGCGGTTTCTCCATTCACGCATTATTGGCTTAACTGCTTTCCGCATTTTCTTTTTTCTTTTGTCCTTTTTCATTCCTTTCCGCGGCGCGGGCGCAGGTTCAGAAAAATTAGAAAAAATAAATCTGAGTTCACTTTTACGGGAATTATCTCCCGCACAAAATTTGTTTTTTGCGTGCTATTGGTTAATTTAAAAACAGGCAATCGTTTTGAAGTGAATACGGTAAATGTTAAGATACTTAATGAAAAAATTGCAAAGAAGACGGCTCCTGTTTAAGTTTTGATAAATTAAAATATTCACAAAATAAACAATGGCAAATAAACACCGAAGATAGATTACTTTAATAAACTAAAATTGGAGGTTTTATGTCAACACAACATGCGCTTAAGGGACAACACGGTCTTGAGAATTTGGGAATAAGGAATGTGAATAATATATACTGGAATATGACCACGCCTGCTTTGTACGAACAGATCATTCGCCGGAGAGAGGGTTTGTTAAGCCATCTTGGTCCTGTGGTTGTTCGCACGGGAACTTTTACCGGTCGTTCGCCTAACGATAAGTTTATTGTCAAAGAACCGGTAACCGAAAGCGAAATATGGTGGGGAAAGGTTAACCGCCCTTTTGACGAAGAAAAGTTTGATCACATCTGGCACCGGTTGCAGGCTTATTTGCAGGGGAACGATATTTTTATTCAGGACTGTTATGTCGGCGCCGATCCCAAGTATCAGATTCCCATTCGTGTGATCACGGAATACGCGTGGCATTCCTTGTTTGCGAGAAATATGTTTATTCGCATTATGGACGAAGAGAAGCTGAAAAATCATGTTCCCGAATACACAATTATTGATCTTCCCAAATTCCACGCGGTACCCGAGCTGGACGGCACGAATTCCGAAGCCTTTATTCTGGTTAATTTCAAAGAGAAGCTGATATTGATCGGCGGGACAAGCTACGCCGGAGAGATTAAGAAGTCCGCTTTTACGGTAATGAATTTTATTTTGCCGAAGAAAAATGTACTTTCGATGCATTGCAGCGCCAATGTCGGTAAAAGAGGGGATGTGGCTCTGTTTTTCGGTCTTTCGGGAACCGGAAAGACCACGCTTTCCACCGATCCCGATCGGGTTTTAATCGGAGATGACGAACACGGCTGGAGCAATGAAGGCGTTTTCAATTTTGAGGGCGGATGTTACGCTAAGGTAATCCGTCTTTCCAGAGAAGCCGAACCGGAAATCTGGGCAACCACGCGTAAGTTCGGAACTATTCTGGAAAATGTCGCTATTGACGCTTACTGGCGTCGTCCCGATCTGGATGATGATACGTTTACGGAAAACACCCGCGCTTCGTATCCCCTTACCCATCTTGAAAACATCGTTAAAGAGGGTAAAGCCGGTCATCCGGAAAACATCATTTTCTTAACCGCCGACGCTTTTGGAGTGATGCCTCCGATCTCAAAATTGACTCCCGAGCAGGCGATGTACCATTTTCTTTCCGGCTATACGGCGAAAGTCGCCGGAACCGAACGGGGAGTTACAGAACCGCAGGCAACATTCAGCACTTGTTTCGGCGCTCCGTTTATGCCTCAACATCCGTCGGTTTACGCCAAACTGCTGGGCGAAAAAATTCAGGAGCATCAGGTTAAATGCTGGTTGGTCAATACGGGTTGGACAGGCGGACCCTATGGCGTGGGGCATCGCATGGAAATCAAATACACGCGCGCCATGCTGAACGCCGCAATCGAAGGCAAGCTGGACAACGTGAAATATGTGAAAGACCCCATCTTTAAAGTCGATGTTCCGACTGAATGTCCGGGCGTGCCCAAAGAAGTTCTTATTCCGCAGAACACATGGGATGACCTAAAGGCTTATGAGAAAAAAGCGAAAGAACTGGCTTCACAGTTTAAGGAAAATTTCAAACAATACGAAGAACACGTTTCGAAGGATGTAAAAGACTCGGGACCGCAAGCTTGACGGTCTGACAAAGACTCGAATGAGTGCAATACCTGTTTAAATCATTCCGAAAATTCAAAAGGCAGGGCGCGTGTCCCTGCCTTTATTATTGATGTTCATATTTTTCCACCCTATCTTCCAATACGATCAGCTCAATCTCTGCTTTGGCGAACAGATCGCGTGTTTCCTGTCCGGCGTGATAGCGCCTTTTAGCCACCACTTTTTTAATTCCCACGCTTATGATAAGCATGGCGCAAACACGGCAGGGTTCCATTGTACAATAAAGCGTGGTGCCGTCCAGCGGGATGCCGTAACGTGCTGCCTGAGCAATGGCATTTTGTTCGGCGTGAATGGTTCGGACACAGTGCTGACGAATGGTTCCGTCTTCGTCGATGACCTTTTTTAATAAATGACCCGCCTGGTCGCAATGCGGAAAGCCCGGGGGAGAGCCGACGTAGCCCGTGCACAAAATTCGTTTATCCCGAACGATAATGGCGCCGCTTTTTCCGCGATCGCAGGTGGCGCGTTTGGCTACTTCGTCCACAAGGTGCATAAAGTAGTCGTCCCAACTGGGGCGTCTTGATTTTTGTTCGCTCATCAAAAAAGTCCTCTTGTTTTTTAGATTCCGACGAACGCGTAAATACTCTTTTAATCCTTATTATCTTTCGGATATTAGTGTGATTACGCGTTTTCCCGCCGCGGGAATAATGTTTTCGGATCAATAATAATTCGAATCGTTTTCGCTTTTTACCGTTTCGTCATATTTCAATTTTGTTCGGCTTCAAACCGATCGCCCACATTCAGCAATTTAACGCGGTCTTTGAAAACATTAAAGAGTTTGTGAAGAGCGGTAAATCCTGTGCAATGCAAGGGCACGATAAAATCGGGATTTAACCGGCTGATGTTTTCGATAATGGCATCGATTCTCTCTTCGTCGGCGTTGTGAAGATGCATTCCCCCGATCAGAGCGTGAATGTGGTTAATGTGCGTGATTCGCATGGCGTGTTTCAGAGAATTAACCGCTCCGGCGTGACCGCATCCCTGCAAAACCACCAATCCGCTTCGGGTATTGAGCGCAAGAAAAAGTTCGTCGTGAAGTTGATCTTGAATATAACTTTCGAGAACACGCTGTTGATAAGTTTCGTCGATTTGTTCATAAGAATTGTGGCGCGGAATTTCGCCGGAAATCCAGATATCGGGAAGAATTTGATGGGGATGGGTGTAAAAGTGAAAGTCGGCTCCCTCGCGAATCAATGTGCTTTTTTCCCAGGGTACGCCGATTTCGAGCCTTCCGCCCGGAAAAACCCGATATTTTTTATGAATGAGCGCCGGATGGCAGATAATTTCCGTTGCGCCCCGCTTTTTGATCAGAGCGGGCAATCCGCCCGTATGGTCGTAATGTCCGTGACTCAAAACCACTTTTTTAACGGTGTTCAAATCAATTCCCAGATGTTCGGCGTTTTTGATAAAAGTGTCGGTCTGACCCGTGTCAAAAAGAACATTACCGGAAGAGGTTTCGACGAAGATAGACAGTCCCTGTTCGGCAATTAAGCGTGGATTAATAACGCGATTCTCGCAAAGAATCGTCAATTTAAAATATTCCAACATGCTCGCCCCCTTCCGTTAAATCGAACATTATGATTCAGGGAGCAAGAACCTGAAAATCAGGTTCCCTTTTTCTTTGGTTCTTTAACCGCCTGCTTTTTGATTAAAAAGTAAATCCCCAAAAGAACCAGCGGGATACTCAGGATTTGTCCCATATTTAACGGCAGTTGCGATTCGAACGCCGATTGATTTTCTTTCAGGAATTCAACGAAAAACCGGAATCCGAAAACAAGAATCAAAAACCAACCAAAAAGATACCCGCGCGGTGTTTTTGCTCCCAAACGTTTATATCTAAAGAAAAGAAAGGCAAAAATTAACAAATAAGCAAGCGATTCATAAATTTGAGTGGGATGGCGCGGTATTGAGTCAACCCGCTCAAAGATCACAGACCAGGGCAGGTGGGTGGGTCTTCCGATAATTTCGGAATTAAAAAAGTTGCCCAGACGAATCAAACTGCCGCCCAGAGCCACGCCGATTACAATGCGGTCAACAAGCCAGAGAAAAGGCTGATCCGGTCGTTTGCGCGTGTAAAAATACAATGCCACTAAAATGCCGACCGCCGCGCCGTGACTCGCCAACCCACCTTCCCAGACTTTGAGAATACGAACCGGCTCGCTGAAATAATAAACGGGATCGTAGAAAATAACGTGTCCCAGCCTGGCGCCGATAATGGTTCCCAACAGCATGTAAACCAAAAGCGTGTCGAGATCTTTGATAGGCTTGTTCTCGCGTTTGTAAATCCAGTTAAAAAGGTAAATGCCAAAAATAAAAGCCAGCATAAAAAGCAGACTGTAATAACGAATATGAATAAATCCGTAACTAAAAATTTCAGGATTGATATTCCAGTGAAACATATTTAACCCCTTTTTTCCCTGAATCGTTTATTTAAGTTTACACATCCGATCATTTGTATTCTTTTTTGCTAAATTTGTTTCAATATTTATTTTTTGTTCCCAATAATTTCATTTTCGGGAACGTTTTTTATTCAATAAATATCCAATTAACTCCCATCTTCCGTAACAAATAATCCGCGCCGGAGTCGATTTGAAAGCCGGATTTTTTTCAGGTTGAGTTTGAGAATTTCGGCGTCCGGTTCATGCCTTTTCCGGCAAAAGAATAGGCAATTGAAGGTAGTAAGAACAGCGCTGCGAACAGAAATACTCCTCGGCGCGACATCCGCATGCGGTCTCCTTTTTTTGTCGCTTTATTATTTTTCGGAAATAAGATAAGAGAAAGAGGGGATTTATTCAATAAAATCAAGTCAAATACAACACATTTTCGATTTATGATTTTCGTTAAGGGTTAAGAGTTAAGCGGCATCTCCGACTCCCTTAGCACGATAAATTGTTGTCACCGCTTTCTGCATTCTGCTCTCTGCTTTCTGACAACCTTTTTTTATTTTGTGTTTTTTATTACTCATTACGCGTCACGCATTACGACTTTTTTACTTGTAATTTATTGTTTTGTTATGAGTTAAAGACCCCCCTTTTAATTTTCCCCCTTCAAAGGGGGGAACGCCGAAGGCAAGGGGGGTCTTATTAATCAAGCCGCACAGTTTCTGAATGTCCGGACTGGTTTGTTGTTTGTTAAGTGGCTTGTCCGGTTACCGGTTGCTGGTCACATATTCTTTAAGGGTTAAGGGTTAAGCGTTAAGCGTTAAGCGGGCTTCTCCATTCACTCAGCACGCAAGACTGGCTTCACGGATTTCTGGTCTATGCATTCTGCTTTCCGACACTCATTCTTTGCTCTAAATTAAACAACGAAACAACTAAACCTCTAAACCTTTTCCTTCTATCCTCCGAAGATCCCAACTTTGTCACTCGTTACTCATCACGCAT
>JAADIP010000231.1 GCA_013151275.1 Calditrichota bacterium
CTGCTCTCTGCTCTCTGCTCTCCGACACCCATGTTTTGCTCTAAATTAAACAGCTAAACCTCTAAACCCAAGCTTCCGATTCCTGCCGCCAGGCTCTTTTTCTAATCCAGCCACATAATTAGATGCGTGTCGTGCCTGTGGAGTAAATTGGGATTATTCGGCACAATCCGGCAATCAAAACGATAGGCGCCGTCGGTTTTTGCCTTTACCTTCAAGCCGAATTGATAGGTTCCTTTATCAATATGCTTAATCAGCGGCATGGCAAAAATTTCCATGTTTTGAAAACGGGTCAAAGCATCCTGCCGCTCCATTATCAGTTCCACCGCCACATCGTCCGGTTTTAATCCGTCCAGATACACTATTACATTGATCTCCCGTTCTTCGCCCGCGCTGAAGATCCGGTTTTCATCGCCGTTGGCAAGCAGGTGCATTCTGATGTTCTGCCATTTGGAACGCACCGAATTTATCCATTGAATATGTTTTTCCAGTCCCTGAAAATTATTCTTTTTTAACCGCTCGCCCTGCTTCATTCCGGGAACATAGTATTTTTCGGTATATTCCCAAACCATGCGATGTGTGCTAAACTGGTGAATAATGGTCTTAAACGATTCTTTGGCAATGGCTACCCAGCGATGCGGGATGCCGTCGCTTCCCCTGTCGTAAAAAGACGGAACGACTTCATTCTCCAAAATCTCGTAAAGCGATTCCGCATCCTTCCGATCCTGAACTTCGGGATTCGGATATTCGACTTCGCCTCCGATAGCCCAGCCGTTTTTACCGTTAAAAGCTTCGGGCCACCAGCCGTCCAGAACAGAGAGGTTGACGCCTCCGTTAACCGGAACTTTTTGACCCGATGTACCGCTTGCCTCTAACGGACGCCGCGGATTATTCAGCCAGACATCGCATCCGGAAATGAGAGCGCGGGAAATATTCATGGAGTAACCTTCGATAAAAACGATTTTTCCGCGAAAACCTTCTTCTTTGGCAAAATGGTTTATGGTTCGGATAAGCTTTTTACCGGCGTCATTATGCGGATGGGCTTTTCCGGCAAACAAGATTTGCATCGGACGCTCCGGATTATTCAAAATTCTTTTCAGACGATCCGGATCTCTGAAGATCAAAGTGGCGCGTTTGTAAGGCGCAAAACGTCGGGCAAATCCGATGGTTAAAATTTCGGGATTTAAAATCTCCTCCGGACCAGGCAGATTGTGCTTTATGTTCCGATAACGATTTAACCGCTTTACGTACTGCGCGCGCAGAAAATCTGCCATGGCTTTTCTCATGTTTTGCATGGTTTGCCAGAAAACGTCATCGGGAATGCTGTCTATTTTATTCCAGTACTCGGGATCCCGCAAATGATCGCGCCAATCCTTCCCAAGGTATTCTTCTATTAATTCGATCATTAACGGGTGTATCCACGTTTCGGTATGGATGCCGTTTGTGATATGACCGATGGGAACCTCGGGTTCGGGAATTCCGGGGTAAGTGTGTTTCCACATGGCTCTGGAAACCTCACCGTGAATTTTACTCACCCCGTTAGCCATGCTGGAAAGATTTAAGGCAAGCACGGTCAGCGAAAAATTTTCGTGTTGATGCTCGTTTACATTGCGACCGAGATCAAAGAATTGTTCTTCGCTTAAAGAAAGCTGTTTCCAGAACGGCTCAAAATAATCGCGAATCAAATCGAATTCAAAGGCTTCGTTTCCGGCGGGAATGGGCGTATGGGTTGTGAACAGCGAGGTGTTGCGCACAAATTCAATCGCATTTTCAAAGGACATTCCTCGTTCTATCAATTCCCGCAGGCGTTCCAATCCGGAAAAAGCCGAGTGCCCTTCGTTCATGTGGACAACCGAAGGATCGATGTTCATTGCTCTTAAAGCGCGAACCCCTCCGATTCCGATAATGATTTCCTGCTTAATTCGCGTTTCGCGGGAGCCTCCGTAAAGCGCGCTTGTGATATTGCGGTCAGCCTCGGAATTTTGTTCCACGTCGCTGTCTAACAGGAACATCAGATTACGACCGATTTCGGCTTTCCATATTTTAATATAAACGTCGCGATCCTTTAAAAAAACGGAAACAAGAAGCGGCTTCCCCTCGGAGTCGGTTACAAGACTCAGCGGCAGGCGATTCGGATTTAACGCTTCATATTTCTCTATTTGATTGCCGTCCGCATCAATTTCCTGCGAAAAATAAGCGTGTTTGTAAAAAAGACCCACGGCAACCAAAGGAAGCCCGAGATCGCTCGCGGATTTGGAGTGATCGCCGGCTAAAATCCCTAATCCTCCGGCATAATTGGGCAATGATTCGTGCACGCCAAATTCGGCGGAAAAATACGCCACAACATGATCGGACAATTCGGGAAAGTGTTCTTTAAACGGGGTTTTGTTCAGTGCCAGATAGTCAGTAAATTCCTGGTAAACTTTATTTAGTCGATCCAGATAGGATTGATCGGCGGCAAATTTTTCCAATTTAGAGCTGTCAACATCCTGCAAAAATACGACTGGATTTCTCTCCGCAAAATTCCATAATTGCGGATCGATTTCTTCGAATAATTGCTGTGCATCGCTATGCCAACTGTACCAGAGATTTTTACTCAATGCCTGTAATGCCTGAAGCGATTCGGGGATAATACGATGTTCCTTCATTCAATATCTCCTTTTTATGCACTCTGATTTGAGTTACGGATTAAGCAAAATAGCAAATGGATTTTAATTCTGCAAATTAAAAATTGCACACACAGGGGCATTTTACGATTATTCTAACCTTTCACGGAATTTTAACGAAAATAAAACTGTTAAAATGACAAGGTTTGTCAGATTGGCAGAATGATGATTCAAACGGGCGGCTATCGAACATTATTCTTAATTCTGCCGTTCACTCGGTATCAACCATAATCCTTTGTTTATACTGAAGGTAGTCCGTATAAACATCTCAGTTAAATATATGGCATAATATTTGTAAAAAATGAAACGAACATAAAACAAAATAGGAGTGGGAGAAAGTGTCTGAAATAAAAATCATTTCCGAGAGCATAGAAAAGTTGCCGATAATGCCGTTACGAAACACTGTTGTTTTCCCGCATCAGGTAGTGCCTCTGGCTGTCGGGCGTGAAAAATCGCTCGCCTTGCTTAATAATCTGGATGAGGGTACCAAGGTAATCGGTTTAATTGCTCAGCGTGACGGTCGTGTTGAAGACCCGGTGGTTGAAGATTTGCACAGTTGGGGCACTGCGGCGATGATTCTGAAAAAGTTTAAAATGCCAGACGGAAGCGAGCAGGTGATCGTACAAGGACTTTACCGTTTTAAATTAATAGAAATGCTGGAAACCGATCTCTTTTTTGTCGGCAAGGTGCAGCAAATGCCCGATATATTCGAAACGGATATGGAAGTTGAAGCCTTAATGAATAATATTAAGAATGTTTTCCAGAAGGTGGTTGATTACATTCCTTACCTCACCAACGAACACAGGGTAATGATATTAAACACGGAGGAGCCCAATAAATTAGCCGACCTGGTGGCTGCGCAGATCAATTTTAATGTTTCCGAAAAGCAGCAGGTTCTTGAAATCCAAAACGTAAAAGAGCGTCTGCGCAAGGTTAATTATCTTATCAACAAAGAACTTCAGATTTTAGAGTTAGGAAATAAAATTCAGAGCGACGTACAGGGCGAGCTTAATAAAACGCAGCGGCAGTATTTTTTGCGCGAACAATTGAAGGCAATTAAAAAAGAATTGGGCGAGTACGAAGACGAAGGCACTGAAATTGAAGAGCTGCGGGAAAAGTTAGCCAAAATGAAAATGCCCAAAGAGGTCAAAGCCGTTGCCGAAAAAGAATTGAATCGTTTGGCTAAAATGTCGCCCATGGCAAGCGAATACACCGTAACCCGAACCTATCTCGATTGGCTGATGGAAATGCCGTGGAAAAAGAGCACGCGCGATCGTCTTGATGTCAAAAAGGCAGAAAAAATTTTAAACGAAGATCACTATGGTCTGGAAAAGGTTAAGAAACGTATTCTCGAATACCTTGCCGTGCGTCAGTTAAAATCGAATATGAAAGGACCCATTCTGTGTTTTGTCGGTCCTCCGGGAGTGGGAAAAACCAGCCTCGGAAGATCCATCGCCCGCGCGCTTAACCGCAAGTTTTCAAGAATGTCTCTGGGCGGGGTTCGGGACGAAGCCGAAATCCGCGGACACCGCAGAACTTATGTGGGCGCGCTTCCGGGAAGGATTATTCAGGAAATCAAAAAAGTAGGCTCCAACAATCCGGTAATCATGCTTGACGAAATCGATAAATTAGGCATGGATTTCCGCGGCGATCCTTCTTCGGCGTTATTGGAAGTATTGGATCCCGAACAGAATTTTTCTTTCACCGATCATTATCTGGAAGTGCCGTTTGATCTCTCGAAGGTCATGTTCATCGCCACGGCAAACATAATCGACACCATCCCTCACGCACTGCGCGACCGGATGGAGATTATTGAAATTAACGGCTACATCGACGAAGAAAAGTTGCACATCGCCGAACGTTACCTGATACCGAAGCAGTTGAAGAATCACGGATTAACCCCCGAGCAATTGACATTTACCCGCAGCACAATTCTAAAAATAATTAATAAATACACGCGGGAAGCGGGCGTTCGTAACCTTGAGCGGGAAATCGCTTCCATCGTCAGAGGCGTGGCTAAAGAGATTGTCGAAGGTAAGGTTACGCACTGCCGCATTACTCCGAGTCTTGTGGAAAAATATTTGGGACCCGAGCGCTTCTATTCCGAAGTTGCCGATCGGGTTTCCAGACCGGGCGTGGCAACCGGTTTGGCATGGACTCCGGTAGGCGGCGATATTCTGTTTATCGAAGCGACAAAAATGAAGGGCAAGGGTCAGCTTCAATTGACCGGCAAGTTGGGCGAAGTGATGAAAGAATCGGCGTCGGCTGCGCTCAGTTATTTGCGTTCTAACGCCGAAAAATACGGCATCGAGGACAGCTTTTACGAAAAATACGATACGCATATTCACGTTCCCGCGGGTGCTATTCCCAAAGACGGACCGAGCGCGGGCATTACCATTTTTGCGGCTCTTTATTCCCTTTACACCGATAAATGCGTGAAAAACAACTTGGCAATGACCGGTGAAATTACCCTGCGCGGTTTGGTGCTGCCCGTGGGCGGTATTCGGGAAAAAGTGATCGCCGCCAAACGCGCCGGCATCGATACTGTGATTTTACCGGAGAAAAACAAAAAAGATTTAGCCGAAATCCCCAAACGCCACATCGAAGGCATGAAATTCCACTACATCAAAGAAGTGGACGAATTGATCGATTTGGCGTTCGAATAAAAATAAAAAGTCCGGTCGGGATTTGCTTCCTACCGGACTTTTTTTTATCGCTTTCGGAGTATTTGGCAAGTCGTCCGAACCTTGATTCTCTTGATTTAAGGATTACCATGATTTTTACTAATCCTACAAATCGAAAATCGGGAAACTCGGGTAAATCCTGAATCAAGTAAATCCTTTGATCCCAAAAATCA
>JAADIP010000188.1 GCA_013151275.1 Calditrichota bacterium
ACGCATTACGCATTACGCATTACGCATTACGCATTACGCATTACGCATTACGCATTACGCATTACGCATTACGATAACCGGAGAAGCCGCTTAACCCTTAACCCATACACCCTTAACAAACAACTAACTTTTCCCGCGAACTTTTTGTTGGATTAAATCATTTAAAATTTTAAATTACGGATGTCTTAAACAAAGGCATTCAGGCAATGAACAGATTGCGCTTTCGGCAAATAATAATCCCGCTTCTAAGCGGTTTTCTGCTAATTCTTACCTCCGTTGGAGGCGTCGCTCATAACCATCCCATCTGGCAGGGCGAAAATAATTCCTGCCCGGCTTACATCCTTAACAATACAGTCAATTTTGAACAGGCTCCCGGTATTGATTTTTCTCCTGTTCTGTTGCAATCCGCTGAGATTATTCAATACAGCGATGATTACCCCGCAATACAAAGTTATTTTTATCCTTTTGATCGTAGAGGACCTCCCGTTTTATTCCCGTCTGTTTAATATCCGATCAATTTATCACCCCGGTTTGGGATTTTCCCGTTTTGGAGTTACCGGAGATGTTTTTTAATGGGCTCCGGTTGACGCCGTTGTATGCGTATTACGCGTATTTAAAATAAAAAACGGGCTATTTGTTGTGATTTAATATTACGGAGGTTCTCATGAGAAAAATAATCTTCTTTGTTATTTTAATTTTTCTAACCGCGGCAATGCTTTTTGCCCAGAGTCCGGTCTCTTCAAAAATCGATTCGCTTACAAAACAAATAAGCGATCTGCAAAATCGTTTACAAAAGTTAGAAGAAAAGCAGGCTGAATCGGAGTCGGAAAAACTAAGAGAGCAGGCGTTGCAGACCGCCGCGGCTCAGCAAGAAGAACAACCCCGGGTTTTCAAAAGCGGTCAGCGTTCTTTACAAGCCATTAATCCCGAAATAAGCGTAACCGGCGACGCTTTTTTGCAGGGCGTTATGAATGAGAACGGCTTTACAAAAGAAGAACGCGCCGGAGCACGATTCAGAGTGATCGGCTTGCATTTTCAGAGCAATCTTGATCCTTTCAGTCTGGCGAAAATTGCCATCGAAGTTCATCCCGAGGGTATTGAATTGGGCGAAGCATACACCACCTGGACCAATGTGTTTAAGAACGTATCGTTAACGGCTGGCAAATTCAGGCAGCAGTTCGGCGTCGTCAATCGATGGCACGCCCACGCTCTGGAACAATTTGATTTCCCTTTGGCAATGACCACGATTTTAGGCGAGGACGGTTTGAATCAAACCGGTGTTTCGATTGACTGGTTAATGCCAAACCTGTTCGCGCAAGTGAATACATTGACTTTACAGATCACCAACGGACAGAATGATCATCTGTTTGCCGGCGAATTGTTCTCCTTCCCCGCTGTGTTGGGTCATCTGAAAAATTATTATGATTTAAATCCGAACACCTATCTGGAAGTCGGTTTGACCGGAATGGTCGGGCAAAATAATCGGCGCGGATACCTGAGCGATTCCTTAATAACCGAATCTTCGCGTTTAACAGAATTAGCGGGTCTGGATTTAACCCTTTCGTGGGAACCGCTGAACAGGGCGCATTACCATTCGTTGGTCTGGCGTTCAGAGTTGTATTACGCCGATAAAAAATTACCACTGAATAAAAGCATTAAAGCCATAGGCGGATATTCTTATTTACAATACCGCTTCAACGAGCGCTTGTACGCGGGAGTTCGTTTGGATTACACCCAGCCTTTTACCGAAGACAACAACGGCAAAAGCATTTATCAAATCGTTCCTTATGTTACCTGGTGGCAAAGTCACTGGGTGCGTTTCCGCTTACAGTGGAATTATCTCAACGGCAATGCGGCGCAAAAGTCAAATTCCGTTGTACGCCTGCAACTTACCTGGGCGGCGGGTCCGCACAAACATGAACGTTATTGATGAATTCGGAAACGTTCAGGGAAATTTAAAACTTGTTTGGAGGTAACATGAAACGTCTATTATATATTGTGTTTTCTGTTTTTTTAGTTGCACAGATGGTTTTGGCTTCCGGTAAGCTGCGTGTGGTCACCACACTGAGCACGTATGCCGATATCGCTCAAAAAATCGGCGGCGACCGGGTAGAGGTCAGTTACATTGTTCCCGGAAATCAGGATGCGCATTTTGTCCGTCCCAAACCGAGTTTCGCTGTTTTGTTAAACAAAGCGGATGTTTTTGTTTCCACGGGACTCGATTTGGAGCTATGGGCGCCCACGCTGGTGGACATGTCTAAAAACCCGAAAATCAGATCGGGACAAAGCGGCTATGTTTCCGCAAGTTACGGAATTCGCCTTCTGGAAAAGCCGGACGTTCTTTCGCGCAGCGAAGGAGGGGTTCATATTTACGGCAATCCGCACATTATCACCGGACCCTTGAATTTTAAAAAGATCGCCGAAAACATTGAGCTTGGTCTGGAAAAAAACGATCCCGCCAATAAAACGTATTACAGGCAAAATTTAAAAGCGTTTAAGGAAGAAGTCGATACGCGTATGTTTGGTAAACGGTTGGTTCAATTAATGGGCGGCGATCTTTTGACCAAATTGACCCTCAACGGTCAACTGATCGATTTTTTGCGCAGTAAATCATTCAAAGGTAAAAAGTTGATCGATTACTTGGGCGGATGGATGAAAGAAAGCTTGATTTTTCGCGCTAAAAAGATTGTCACTTATCATAAAAACTGGGCTTATTTCAGACAGACATTCGGCGTGGATGTGATCGGTTATGTGGAGCCAAAACCCGGCATTCCGCCTTCGCCCAAACACGTGGAAGAGCTGGTTCGGGAAATGCGCAAGAATAATGTGAAGGTTCTGATGGCGGCTAACTATTTCAGCGAAAGCAAAGTGCGTGAAATTTGCGATAAGGTCGGAGCCATACCGGTAATCGTTCCCATGGGCGTTAACGGAGCGCCCGGAACGGAAGACGTGTTTAAATTAGTCGATTTCTGGGTTACTCGTTTGAAAGAGGCGTTTTTGAAAAGCCAGCCAAAATAGAATTGACGAAAAAGCGTCCGTTTAAACGGACGCTTGTTTATCGGTCGAAAAACGTAAAAATCCGGATGCGTATTCAATGAAGCGAGGTTTGACATGCAATTAAGTATTTGGGATATAATGGCGCCCGCCTTTTTCGAGTGTCTGATTTTAGTGGGTATCCATTCTTATCTTGGCATTCATGTGATCAGGCGGAAAGTAATTTTTGTGGATTTGGCGCTGGCGCAGGTAGCGGCTCTGGGAACCACGGTTGGGTTTTTATTCGGTATTCTGCCGGGCAGCACAGGCGCTTACTGGTTTTCTTTGGGGTTTGCCATATTAGGCGCGGCTGTCTTTTCTCTTTCCCGATTCCGAAATGAAAAAATCCCTCAGGAAGCGGTGATCGGATTGGTGTATGCTCTGGCTGCCGCCGTTGCTATTTTAGTTATCGACAAAGCGCCGCACGGTGCTGAGCACATTAAAGAGCTCTTGACCGGAAGTATTTTGTGGGTTAAATGGAAGACCATTTTTCATGCCGCTCTGGTTTACGCCGCGGTCGGCGTCTTTCATTTCATTTTTCGGGACAAATTTTTATTGATTTCCGATAGCCCGGAAAAGGCTTATGAACAGGGAATTTCGGTCCGCTTCTGGGATTTTCTTTTTTACGTCTCCTTCGGAATTGTGATTACGCATTCCGTGGGCACAGCAGGGGTACTGTTGGTATTTGTCTTTTTGGTCGTTCCCGCCATTACTTCAATTATGATTACGGAGGTGCTTTGGAAACAGTTGGTTATCGGCTGGTCGATGGGGTTGGTTGTAAGCGTGTTCGGGCTTTACATCTCTTATATTGCCGATCTGCCGAGCGGTCCCACAGTGGTCACTTTTTACGGCGCCATGTTGTTATTGGTCGCTTTAACGATTTTTGTGATCAAAGCCGAATCCAAAATAAAAGCCCTCTCCAAAATTGCTTTCGGAATCGCGGTAACTGTTGCCGTGGCGCTGATTTTTCGGCTTATGGGAGGTTATTTCCGATCGCAAAATAATTTGGCGGAAAAATTGAGCGCCGGGGAACATGCTGTTCTTGCGGCTGATGCGTCAAACGGGGACATTGCCCTTGACGAAGAGAAAATTGACAGAATGAACAATACCGATAGCCTGTTGTATTTATTCGAACATGTTAACGATTATTCGGTTAGGTTCGAAATTGCAAAACGATTGAGTAATCTTGAAGCTAAAACCGGCGTGAGGGCTTTGATTGATTTATTGAAAGAATGCCCCTTTCCTTTTATCCGCGAAGAGATCATCGATGAAATTGAAAGGTTCAGTCATCGGCGTTTCGGTTACAACAGCTCGAAAGACGGAGGACAAAATTTAAAAGCCTTGCGACGTCTGGAACGGTGGTATCGGGAAACATTTTCTTCGGACAGGTAAAAAAGGACGGCAGTACTGAGGGGATATTGGTTTGCAAGCGGTGTTGAAGCCGAAGAACAAATTTGTTTGCTGATAAGCGGCAATTAAAAAAACCGTGGCTTTAATCGGAGCAAAATGAAAAGCCACGGTTTAAATCAGACGAGTATTCTTGGCAAAGATTCGCCGTTGAAATTAATTACTTTTTTCCGCTTCCTCTGTTTTTTCTTCAGTGACAATCCATCCGACCAGAGCGCCGGCGACCGTGGTTTCTACCACTGTGCCCAAAAACCAGCCGAGAGCAAGAACGTACGGGATGGGTTGAACGGAGTAAGTGCCGTAACCCATGGAAATGCCCGTTGCCAATCCGAAAAGAATGCCGTAAATCAGACCGTTCTTAAAACTTTTGGGAATGAGTTGATAATAAATCCAAACAAAAAAGATGGCTGACAAAAGACTTACCAGATACATTAGCCACATTTTCATTTCACCCTCCGGACGCCATAATTCTTTTGTAGCCTCGTAAGTGGGACCTAAAATAAGAACATGGATAATAAAATCCAGGATAATCCAGCCCACAAAGACGGCAATGACGGCTAAGATGGCTTTTTTCATGACAGCTCCTCCTATTTAGGTGGTTTAATTGAACCGGATGCTCCGAAGTTTCCGGTTCCCGATTAAAATTCACCTGCGCTAATTTAATCATTCCAAATGGGTTGGTCAAATCGGTTCGGTTTTCTTTAGCAGATTACCACCTGACCTTTTGCTTTTTTGGCAGAATCTGTTAAGCGGCTTCTCCGGTTAAAAGTTAAGCGTATAAGGGTTAAGGGTTGCAAGTTACAAGTTGCAGGTTGCTAGTCACTCGTTACGCATTACGCATCACGGCTTTCTGCTTTCTTCCCCTCACTTTTGCTCCAAACTAAACAACTAAACAACTAAACAACTAAACTTCTAAACCTCTAAACCTCTAAACCCTGTAACTCTGTAACTCTGTAACTTTGTTACTTTGTCACTCCACACTCGCCGTTCAGCGTTATTTTTTACCGTCGAGAGGCTGCCATTCGGCAAAGGTTTCGATGTTAATCTGAAGTTTGGGATCGCATTGATA
>JAADIP010000029.1 GCA_013151275.1 Calditrichota bacterium
GGCAATGATGACGGACACGGAGGGATAGTTTGTTTTTTCTTTTACGGGCAGTCTTTTCAATCCCCAAAAGACAAAATGTAGAATCGTAAAATATGCCAGCGCGATAATCAAAAACAGAATTAACATCCAGTCCATAGTCGTTTATTCCTATTAATTTTTCCGCCTTCTCCCAGCCCTGCTCCGTCTCCGCAAAGTGAAGAGAAGCCGTTCTTACCCGCGGTTCGGAGTAATCCGAATCAACCGAAAATTATTAACGCTCACCGCGCCGACCTTCCGAAGGATTCTCGGAAAAGGGAGACCGGAAGCGCTTGAATTTGTAGTTTCCATTGTTAAAAGAAAAATAGTTTTCGCTTTTGCGCTTATCTTGTTTCGCATCCCGTCTGCCGCCCTTTCCGTTTTGCGGATACCCGCGTTTTTTCGTTGCTCGCGTAAAGCATTCCGCAGGCTGCCCGGATATCCCAACCCTTGCGGTTACGAACCGTTACGGCGTAAACGCTGTTTTGCACCGCCTGTTCGAAACGGGCAACCGATTCCGGCGAAGGCGCGGAGAATTCCGGATCCTCCGAGTTGACGGGAATAATATTAATTTTACAGGGAATGCGGCGCGTTATTTTCACCAAATTGCGGGCGTCTTCCGCGGAATCATTAAATCCGGCAATGAGCACATATTCAAAAGTAATACGTTTCCGCGTTTTTTGATAATATTCCCCGGCGGCTTTCATTAATTCGCTTAACGGATATTTGCGGGCAACCGGCATCACCCGTTCCCGTTTATTCTGATCGGAGGCGTTCAAGGAGACGGCTAATTTAAAAGGCTGATTTTCTTCCGCCATTCTGCGGATTCCCGGGATGATTCCGCTGGTGGAAACGGTGATTTTCTTGCGGCTGAAATTCACGCCCTCTTCATCGGCTAAAATTTCGGCGGCGCGCATTACTTCGTCGTAATTGAGCAGAGGTTCGCCCATACCCATAAAAACGATGTTCGTGGGCGGACGCAGCGCCAGCTTTTTCATTTGCAGCACCTGCTCCACAATTTCGCCGGCTGTCAAATCACGCAGCCAGCCCATTTTTCCGGTAGCGCAAAATTTACAATCCAGCGCGCAGCCCACCTGCGAAGAAATGCAAAATGTTACCCGCTTGCCTTCGTAAATGATAACGCCCTCGATTTTCAATCCGTCGGGAAGCTGCCACAATAATTTGGTCGTTTGGTCGATCGGCGAGGTAATTCGATCCAACTCCTTAAAACTGCGCAAAGTAAAATCCTGCGCTAATTTTTGACGCAGCGCTTTGGAAAGATTGGTGAATTCGGCAAAATCCTCGTACGCCTTTTGGAACACCCCCTGATACACCTGCCTTGCGCGATATTTGGGTTCGCCCGATTCCTTAAAATAGGTTTCCAACTCTTCTGCGGACAGGTTTAAAATATTCTTCATTCTTCGATTAAATCCTTTTGACCAACTTTTAACCCCGGCTTTGAATGCAAGGTTTGTCATTGATTACGTTGCGATCATTCGGCGCAATCCCGCTCGGCTCGGCTTTCGCGACCGAAGAACGCCTTCGGCAAAGGGTTCCGGATTCCGGAAAATAACCGCCTTTTCGCAACCCGTGAATATCAATTTGTCGTTAATTGCCGCCGGGCTTTTACTTGCTTTTAATTTTAAGCTTATGTAAACTCAAATTTTGATTTGCAATTTACTGAAATGCGATTGTAATAACAATAGGGGTACCATGGGAGAAGATGTTCAAATAGCCGAAGCCATAGCCCGGGCGTTCGAAACTATCAAAAAGGAATTGGGTCGGGTCATCGTAGGGCAGGAAGAAATCATCGAAGAACTGCTGATTGCGCTGTTTGCCCGCGGGCACTGTCTTTTAATCGGCGTGCCCGGACTGGCTAAAACGTTAATTATCCGTACTCTGGGGCAAATTCTGAATTTGCAGTTTTCGCGTATTCAGTTTACGCCGGATTTAATGCCTTCGGACATTACGGGTTCGGAAATTTTAGAAGAAGACAAAACCACGGGGCAAAAGACCTTTAGGTTCATCAAAGGACCCATTTTCGCCAACATCGTTTTAGCCGACGAAATCAACCGCACGCCTCCCAAAACCCAATCCGCGCTTTTGGAAGCCATGCAGGAGTACCGGGTAACCGCTTCGGGACAAACCTTTGTGCTGGACGAGCCTTTTTTTGTTTTAGCCACGCAAAACCCGATTGAACAGGAAGGCACGTACCCCCTTCCCGAAGCCCAATTAGACCGTTTCATGTTCAGCTTGTGGCTGGATTACCCGAGCTTTGAGCAGGAAGTGGAAATTGTCAGACGAACCACGGTGGAAGAATTGCACGATCTTGAGCCGGTAGTACAGAAATCCGAAATACTTAACTTTCAGAAATTAATCCGCCGTGTGCCGGTGGCGGACAATGTGATTGAATATGCCGTTAAGCTGGTGTCGCTTACCAGACCCGGCAACAAGAGCGGTGAAAAAATCGATGAATGGATTCGCTGGGGCGCGGGTCCGCGCGCTTCGCAATATTTAATTTTAGGCGCCAAAGTCCGGGCTTTGCTGTACAACCGTTTTACGCCGGAAATCGAAGACATCCGCCATCTTGCTTTGCCCGTGCTGCGCCATCGGCTGGTAACCTCTTACAGCGCCGAAGCCGAAGGCATGGGAACGAAGGAAATCGTGGATTTTATTATGCAAAAAATGGCATGATCCCCATTCGCCAACCGGTATTTTACTAATCTGTCAATCTGCCCGACGATTGAACGGATTGTGAATCAGGATTTCCTCTGTTAACGAAAGCGGCTTCCCGTTAATCTCAGATTTTTATCTCTTAAAATTTTCGATACGTCTCTCTTTCCTTATTGGCGTGTTCTTTGTATTTTAACCCCGAACCGTAAATAAACAGGAATCCGGAAATTAATGACAAAGAACTATTTTTCAGCCGTAAAAATTTGGGGCGTGCTGCTTTTTGTGATATTGGCTTCGATAATCTTTCTGCCGGCTTTAGCGGAATACCATTCCACTAAAAAAGACCTGCTGCGCTTATGGCAGGATCAGAGCCGCCTGGTCGCCGAAACAATCGTCCGCGGCAGCGAAAACATGCTGCGCTTCGACGAAGAAATTTTCGCCGAACGCCGTGATCGTTTATTGTCCGACGGCTTGACGCTGCGGCAGTTGGACAGTCTCGATTACCCCGACAAAAAACGCATCGTCAACTTTGTCCGAAACCGCGCCGGAATCAAATTGTATTTTTTCGATCCTTACGGAAATCGCATCTGGCCCGCGGATTCGCGAAGACCGCGCCGGTTTTTAAAAGAAATCCAAAACCGAATTCGCCTGTTGATTCAATCCATGCCCGCGGATTCGCTCGTTCTGCTCGTGCACCCATCCGAAACCGGGATTAAATTTCCCCCCGGAGTTCTGATCCGCAGAGCAAAGAACCGCGGTTATATTTTCGCTTTGTATCGTCCCGCCATGATGAACAAGTTTGCCCGCTTCCGCCGTCTGCGCGAATGGTTCGGGCAAATCTCCAAATCGCCCAATATTCTTTACGTTCAACTGCAAAGAGGTCCTCGAATTATTGCCCAAACCGGCAAACCTGTTTTTCCGCCGCTTACCCTGCGTCAGCAGACGAAAATTGATCGATTCAGATGGAAAATCATCGATTTTCGGGACGAACAAATTTTCGATTACATTCAACGCGCGCCCGACGGTTTATTTGTCCGCGTGGGAATTTCCGCCGTTCCCCTGAAACATTTGCAATCCAACCTGACCCGGCGCCTGATCTTTAGTTCGCTTATTCTGCTGATTATCGGTTTCTTTGTATTACGATTTTTTATCGGCAGGCAAAACCTCTCTTTTTTGCAGGAAAAGCTCCGTCAGGCGGAAACCTACACCGGCTCTATTCTCAAAAACATGAGCGAAGGCATTATCTCCTTTAGCGAGCCGGGTAAAATCGATTTGATGAATCAATGGGCAACGGAACTGTTTGCGGAGAACGCCAAAGACAAAATCACCTTTGAGCAGCTCCCTTTTGACGACCGGCTCAAACGGAAGATTTTACATTTCAGCGAATTCACGGATGTTCCCTTTGAATACAAGGGTCGGTTTTTGCTTTTGAGCGGACGACAGATCACCTTTCAGCCTTTCGCGGAAAATGCCGCGCCGACTCGTTTGTTCCTGATCATTATTCGTGATTTTACCAGTCAAAAAGAATTGGAAACCATCCGCAGCCGCCGCAGCAAGCTGTTAGCCATGGGCGAATTGGCTTCGCGCGTGGCGCACGAAATCCGCAATCCTTTAAACGGCATTGCCATGTTAGCCCAGCGTTTGCAAAAAGAATTCACCCCAACCGAACAGCAGGACGAATACAAAAAAATGACCGGCGCAATTCGTCAGGAAACCCGACGCATCAATGAAATCGTGCAGTCTTTTCTGCTTTACGCCAAAACGCCGAAAATGAGTTTTGAACCGGTTTCTCTTTCCCGATTTTTACAGGATTTAAAACCGATTTTGCAAGCCGTGGGACCCAACCGCGTTGATTTAACAATCGAACATGACGCCGCGGCTGCCGTCGATCGCGATCAGTTGAAACAGGTGCTGATCAATCTGGTCAAAAATGCAATGGAAGCTTCGCCGCCCGATTTACCGGTGAATATTCGTTTGCGGAAAAATGAAGACAGTTGTCAGATTTTGATCGAAGATCTGGGAACGGGCGTATCCGAAAAACACGGCGACCGGATATTTGACCTCTATTTTACAACCAAAGACGACGGAACGGGTTTGGGTTTGAGCATTGTGGAAAAAATAATCGAGAGTCACGGAGGAAGGGTTCGGTTTGAAAGTCCGTATCAAAAAAACGGACAAACGGTAAAAGGAACGCGGTTTATTATCGAGCTGCCGGCAATAAATAATCAGGAAGAAAAAGCATGAAACCGTTTACCATATTAGTTGTGGACGACGAGAAAATTCAGCGTGAATCGCTATCGGGATTTTTAAGAAAAAAGGGCTATCGCGTTCTGTCGGCGCAAAACTATGACGCGGGCTATAACGCAGTAAAAGAAAACACAATCGATTTGATTCTCACGGACGTTAAGATGGGCGGAAAATCGGGTTACGAATTATTGCGGGCGGTTAAAGAGTTAAATCCGGAAATCACCGTGATCATCATGACCGCTTACGGCAATGTGGAAGAAGCCGTGGCAGCCATGAAAGACGGCGCCTACGATTACCTGACCAAACCTCTGGATTTAGACGAAGTGGAATTACTGATCCATCGCGCTTTACAGTTCAAACTGCTGAAAAGCGAAAATCGGGAATTGCGCCAAAAGTTGGAAGAAAAACACCGCTTTACAAATATCATTACCAACAGCCCGTTAATGGAAGAAGTACTGAACATTGCCGTCCGTTCGGCGAACAGTAAAACATCGATACTGATTGAGGGCGAAAGCGGAACCGGAAAGGAGTTGATTGCGCGGGCAATTCATTACGCCAGTCCGCGAAAAGACA
>JAADIP010000120.1 GCA_013151275.1 Calditrichota bacterium
CATCGCTCAAAATCTTAAATAATTCAGTCAAATTATTTTTTGAAGAATAAAAAAACATCTACTTCCTTACAAAAAACATTTTACTATCTTCCACCTACAACTGCTTTCTGATAATCTTTTTTCATTTGTCATTTTTCTTATTCATAACGACTTTGTCACTCTGTCACTTTCTCACTCGTCACCCGTCACCCGTCACGCATTATGTCCTTCATTCTGCTTCCCCGATCCCCCCTTTCAAAAGGAACGCCGAAGGCAATGGGGGTCTTATTTTCAAGACGCACAGTCTATGAACTTCAATGTTAATTCGTTAAGCGGAACTGGCTGTTGGAAACTTTGTAACTTTGTTACTCTGTTACTTTGTTACTTTTCCCTTCCACGACGTTATATTTTTTCAGAATTTTCAGAACCTCTTCCACGGGCAGAGCCTCGACTTTGTGTCCTTCTCTGCCGGTCATTGTTTCGGCTTTGAACAGCGAATTCAGAATAGCCTCTTCGGTCGCTTCGATGACCGCCATAAAAAGCGGCGACATTTCATCATTGCGCAAAACGTTTATGCTCCTGAATTTCGATTTTGATTTGTACGGAATGCGCAATTCCTTTGCCGTTGAAAAAGCAATCACATAATCGCCGCTGCCGTTACTGCCTATTCCTCCCGTTTTAGCCAGACCCATAATCGCTCTTTTTGCCAGCCGTAGAAGATTTCTGGAAGTCAACGGCGCATCGGTTGCCACTACAATCATGCACGAACCGTCCGGGGAATTTCCGATTTTGCCGCTTAAATAGAATTTATTGAGCTCCACACCCACCGGCGCTCCGTTGATTTGCAGCACGCCGCCAAAATTAGTCTGCACAAGAACGCCTACAGTCCACCCTCCCAATTTTTCGGGCAGCTTCCGGGACGAGGTGCCGATTCCGCCTTTAAAGCCAAAACAAACAGTTCCCGTTCCCGCTCCCACACTGCCTTCCTGTACCGAATCCGCCGTGGCGTTCTCGATGGCTTTTAACACCTGAGCTTTTGTAATATGCCTTCCTCTGATATCATTCAGCCATCCGTCGTTTGTTTCGCCGACAACAGGATTCACCGAAAAAACATTCTTGTTTTCGGCAAAAGATAAAGCGTAGTCGATCAGGGCGTCAGCCGCGGTGGGAACGCTTAACGTGTTGGTTAAAATAATCGGCGTTTCAATGTTTCCCAATTCTTTCACCTGACTGTAACCGGTCAATTTTCCGAATCCGTTGCCGATATAAATTGCAGCCGGTACTTTTTCCTGAAAGATATTTCCCGAATGGGGTAAAATAGCGGTTACTCCGGTCCGGATATTTTCGCCGCTGATCAAGGTAAAGTGCCCGACCTTTACTCCGCGGACATCGACAATTGCATTTTTTGCGCCGGGCTGTAACACTCCGATTTTAACGCCGTAGTCTCTGATGCGGTGATTTTTCGGCAGGACATTCTGAGCCGAAATAATTAAAAAAACAAAAGAGATGATTATCGATTTCAGCACCATTTTTGCTTCCTTTTTAATTAGAACAAACGAATGACAAAAAATAGTCAGAAACTGTTACAATTTCCAGAATAAATATCTCTTCCGTCCGCGCCGGAGAGGTTAAATGTCGGTAAAAAACGACGCTCTCCCGAAAGCGGCAAAAGAGCTCACGCATCGGCGAATGAATCGAAGCACAACGGCACGCAAAAAAATCGTGCTCAAAAGTTTCTTTTTACTCTTTCAAATATTAAATTACTGTCTTTCAATGAAGTCGAAATCAACGAACGGAGGTTGTTGTGAACAAGGATTTTATTTCCATTGCGGATTATTCGAAAGACGAACTGGAAGCCATTTTCGAGCTTACCAAAGAACTTAAAGAAAAGACCAGACGAAGAGAAGAACATCATCTTTGCAAGGGTTTAACCATGGCAATGATCTTTGCCAAACCGTCAGCCCGCACGCGCATCTCGTTTGAAACCGGAATGTATCAATTAGGCGGCTACGCTCTTTATTTAAGCCCCAACGATATCGGAATCGGCAAACGGGAAGCGGTAAAAGACATTGCCCGCGTGGTCTCGCGTTACAACGACATCATCATGGCTCGGTTATTCGAGCACGCTCATATATTGGAATTAGCCGAATATGCCTCGGTGCCCGTAATTAACGGTCTGACCGATTACAACCATCCCTGTCAGATCATGGCTGATATTTACACTGTGCTTGAGCATCGCGGTCATTTAAACGATCTTAAGGTGACCTACATCGGCGACGGCAACAATGTGGCAAATTCGTGGGTGAATCTGGCGTCTAAACTGCCCTTCCATTTAGTGCTTTGCTCGCCGTCCGGTTACGAACCCGACGCCGAAACTCTGACCAGAGCCCACGCCGCAGGGGTCAGTCAAATCGAAATTATCCACGATCCCGTTCAGGCTGTTAAAGACGCGGATGTTGTTTACACCGATGTCTGGGCAAGCATGGGACAGGAAGCCGAAGCGGAACAACGCCGGAAAATCTTTATGCCCTACCAGATTAACAGTCAACTGATGAGTCACGCCCGCAAAGACGCCCTGGTAATGCACTGCCTGCCGGCGCATCGCGGCGAAGAAATCACCGACGAAGTGATTGACGGACCGCAATCCATCGTATTCGATGAAGCCGAAAACCGCATGCACGTGCAAAAGGCAATTATCGTTAAACTTTTAAACAAAGCCTGAGAACCCATAATCGCACAAGCCGGGACGGATAATATTAAAGATTAAAGATCAAAGATTAAAGATTAAAGTAAAAGGCTGTCGGAAAGCAGAGAGCAGAAAGCCGTGACGCGTAACGAGTGACTAGCGACAGAAGAATCCCGCTTAACAGATTCTGCCCAAAAATTTAAGTATTAACTTACTGGCACGTGATTGGCTGCGCCGCGGCAGCCGATCGCGTTTTTACCCTGGCTGTCAATCAAACTTTCCCACCCTCTCTTCACCTGCTTTGACAATTATTTCTTAAAGAAAAATCTAAACTCTTCGGATTCACGGAGACGGATCGGGATAAAATTCCCCACAACTACTCAAAGCAAGCGTAGATTCTTCCGCCGAACCGCTATTTTTCCGTTTTGATCCTCATCGTCCGAACTAATCTCTCACCAGTTTCTAAATCTATCCTAACAATAATTAGTCATCTTGTCTTAAAAGTAAGATTTTTAAGAGGACTTACATGGAAAATATCTTTATTCTGTTTTACGCGTCTTCCGTTGTGATCAGTTTGATTTACTTAACGCTCTCGATCAGAACAATGCCGCGATCCGTGAAAATGAAATCCGGGCGACCGAATTCGACCGGCGCGGCACTTGGGGTCAGCATTTTAAAACCGCTCAAGGGAATTGACGATGGTCTGGAAGAAAACCTGCGTTCCTTCTTTAATCTCGATTATCCCGATTTCGAATTAATTTTCGGTTTTCAGTCCGCCGTCGATCCGGCAATACCGCTGGTGCGGAACCTGTCGCGGCAATACCCTAAGGTTGCTTCACGGATTGTAATCAGCGATTACGAAATCGGAATGAATCCTAAGGTGAACAACCTGTTCAATATGCATCAATACAGCAGCGGCGAATTGATTTTCATAAGCGACAGCAACACGCGGGTGGAAAAGGATTTTCTGCTGCAAATGACTCGACCCTTTCATCAAAAACAAATCGGTCTGGTAACAGCCACCATACGCGGATCAGGCGAAAAAAATATCGCCTCCGCCCTGGAGAACCTGCACTTAAATTCATTTGTCGCTCCCAATGTGTTTTTGGCTTCGCGTTTAAGCGGTCTTCCTCTGGTGGTGGGTAAGGCAATCATGATCCGCCGACGCGTATTGGATGAAATCGGCGGTTTTCAGAGTCTGACAGATTTTCTGGCGGAAGATTACTGGATGGGATTAAAGGTTCATCAATTGGGCTATCGGGTAAAAACGCTTCCGCTTATTGTAAACAACTTTAACGAAAAATGGACATTCGAACATTTTTTAAACCGCCATACGCGCTGGGCAAAAATACGACGGCATATAAACCTTTTTCATTATCTGATAGAATCTTTTTCCAATCCCGTCGCCGTCAGTTTTGTGCTTGGAATGCTCATGGGCAATCTTTTGGGATTGCTCCAATTTTTGTTTGTGGTAGTGATTAAAATTTTTCACGACGGTTACATGCTGCGGATAATGAAGGGCAAAATCAAACTCTATCAATTGCTTTTGGTTCCGTTCAAAGATTTGTTATTCGGGATACTTTGGTTTATTCCCTTTTTCAACAGAGAAATTAATTGGCGGAATAATCGTGTAAAGATCGCCAAAAAATCAATAATTGTGCCCATAACGTAACTTTTAAGGAGGTTACCGATGCTTGAGAGAATTATATGCAACAGATTTCTTAACGCCTGGAGTAAGGCGGCGCTGGACGTAAAACACAATTTTTTAAAGAGCGCGTTCGTGTTTAGCGTCTTGTTTTTCGCGTTGACCATTCATTTTGCCGAGCGCCTCGGTCGTAAAGTCGGTTTTTTGCACAGCCGATAAATCGCCGAAACATGCAATCGCCGTTGAATTTATTCAGCCGCTTTTAAGGCAGAACTCTTTTTTGTCCGGTTCTCTCGGGCTTGGCGAAGGATTTTTTATTCCGAAAATTATTACAATACTCCCGAATCGCGCTTTTACGAAATCTTCAAATTTAACGCAATCATAACCCGCTCTTTATTCCCGCCAAACAATTTGATGCCAACTTAAAGAGAAGTTAAACAAAATTGCGGAGGATGCTAATGAACATCGCCCATTTATCGGATTTTCATATTTGTATGCGTCACAAGCCCGAGAACTTTCGGAAGACGCGGTTTATCATCAAAGAAGCCTTAAAAAAAGGAGCGGAGCATTTTATTCTGAGCGGGGACATCGTTGATAATCCCCATCCCGAAAATTTTGCAGCCGCCCGCAGAATTTTGGATGAATTTAATCTTTTGCATCCCGACAGGCTAACGGTAATTATCGGAAACCATGAAATTTACGGGGGCGTTCATCTGGTTAATGAGATTACCGAATTCCCGTCCCGATGCCTTAATACCGATTTTTTGCAGCGCGTTTTACAGTTTAAAGATTACTTCGGCGAAGCATTTGAAAACACAATCCGTGCGGATCGTCAGAACCCCTTCCCCTTTCTGAAATTCATTGACGATATCGCGATTATCGGCTTGAACTCCATCGCTCCCTATTCCCGGTGGTCAAACTTATTTGCTTCGCGCGGTAAAATTTCTTCCGACGGCTATTCCAAATTAGAATACCTGTTGTCGAAAACGCAAAAAAGCCGCTTCCGGATTGTAAGCATGCACCATCATGTGAATTCCAAAATGATCACCGCAAAGCGACCGTTAAAAAACTGGTGGGAACGCATAGAATGGCAAACCTTAAAATTTAAAAGAAAAAGAAAACTTTTGCGGTTTCTGTCCGCTAATAATGTCGAACTGTTGCTACACGGACACGTCCACGAAACCGCGGAATATG
>JAADIP010000064.1 GCA_013151275.1 Calditrichota bacterium
TAATCAAGTAAATCAAGGTTCAGACAATTAAATCTCGAACCATGATTAAAAGGATTCTAAGGATTAACTTGATTGCGCAAAGTCGAAATCAAGGGAACGTCTAAAAGATGATGTTAGGAATCAGGGTAATCCTTTAATCAAGTAAATCAAGGTTAAGACAAAGTAAATTTTGAACCATGATTAGAAGGATTCTAAGGATTAACTTGATTGCGGAAAGTTAAAATCAAGGAAATGTCTGAAAAATGATGTTAGAAATCAGGGTAATCCTTTAATCAAGTAAATCAAGGTTCAGACAATTAAACCTCGAACCATGATTAGAAGGATTCTAAGGGATTAACTTGATTGTGTAAAGTCGAAATCAAGGCAATCATGTTAATCATGCAAATCAAGGTTCAGACAATTAAGCCCTCCCTCAGCTATGCCCATTAACTCGAAATTTGCACTTGGCTCTTGTTAACGCTAAATTTTGAAGCGCTTCTCAGGAGAAAAAATATTTTCCGGGCTTGCGCGAATCTTAAATCAGGTAGAAGCAACTAAAGGATTAGGTTAATCAGGAAAATGGACTCCAATTTAAAAAATAACTATCACATCGTTTTGCTCTTTTTTATCATCTCTATCGCAATGACTCTGCTGTTTTATTTTTTGCCCATCGGTTCGCCATGGCAAAAAGTCAATTTGACCAAAATCTATCTGGCAGATAACATCACCCCCGCGCATTTAAAGATAATCGATAACTTTAATAAACGATATGCCGGTAAAATTAAGGTTATCCCGGTCGATTTGCCTTTTTCCAAATTTAATACCAATGAGCGTAAAGAATTATTAGCCAGAACGCTGCGAAATCAGAACAGCCGCATCGATATTTTTGCGGTTGATCAGATTTGGATGGCGCGATTTTCAAAGTGGGCGGAGCCGCTTTCACGTTATTTTTCAAAAGAAGAATTAAGTAAAATACTCCCGCAGGCTCTCAAAACCTGTTACAACGGAAATATTCTGGTAGCGATTCCTTTACATATCGATATCGGCGTTATGTATTACAGAAAAGATTTTATCGCACAACTGCCAAACCCGGATTTGCTGCAACAAAAACTCAAAAACTCGATAACCTGGAAAGAGTTCATAGGTTTAAAAAAATACAGTCCCGACTCGCCGCTTTATCTGTTTCAGGGCGATAATTACGAAGGCTTACTCGTTCACGTCCTGGAAATCGTCGCCGGTCTGGGCGGCGGAAGTTTGATTACCGACGGAAAAATAAACATACAGACTCCGGAATTCAGGAAGGGCGTCCGGTTTTTAGTTGATCTTATTCACAAGTATCGGGTAAGTCCGATCGAAGTTACCCGATTTAACGAACAGGCAAGTTATCGTTACGCCTTTAAAAATAACATTCCCTTTTTCCGCGGTTGGCCGAGCTTGTTAAGAGAAATTGACAGTATTCCCGAGGGCGCGGCGATTAAAGATCAATTAGGCGTGGCGGCGCTCCCTCATTTTAAAGGATTTCCGGCGGTCTCGGAAATCGGTGGATGGAACTTAATGATTGCCGATCACTCGAACAATAAAACTCAAGCCAGCTTGTTTTTGAAATACGTGTTATCTACGGAGGGACAAAAAATTCTGATGGAAACGGGCGGCTATCTGCCGGTAAAAAAAGAAATTTACACGGACGAAGCTTCCTTAAAAATAAATCCCTATTTAAACCTTCTGAAGACATTGATGGAAAAGGGCGTTTACCGTCCCGTACACAAGGACTACACAAAAATTTCAGCCATCATTACACCCTGGTTGCACAAAGCCCTGACCGGAGAAATCACTGTGGAAAAAGCGTTAAGTATGGCTCAAAAAGAAGTGGATGAATGGACCGCCGGGCAAAATTACAATTAAGAGGATAGTATATGTCTCTGTTCAAAAAAATTAAGCGTTACCGTTTTGAAATACGCCATCTCATTATCATATTTGCAGCCATGGCGATATTTCAGACTATTTTATCTTACATAAACAATACATCCACTAATTCGCTCTTATCAAAGACCCTTGAGTTTTATAAAAAGTATTCAGCCGAAAATTTAGCCGACTTAACAACAACCTCCCTTGAGCTTCTGATCGAACATGAGCTTCAGTCCGAGCGCACGGAAAAAACTAAAAAACTTACTATTCAGGAAATAAACATTATTCTCACTCAACAAAGTCTGCGGCAGCACGTGGAAGAGGTAAAGCTTATCCTGCAACGGGAAAGATCGACTTTTGTGTTCGACGAAGGCAGCCAACTCTACTCGTTCTTTTTTGAAAAACAAAATCCCGTTCAAAATGCGCAACAAAACGGTTTTGCCGTTGAATTTCTGAACAACAACCACGAAGAGGTAATTAAACGAGAACGTATTGTCAGTGAACTGGACGAAGATCACGCCTTTCATGTGTTGGTTCCGTTCGTGCCCATGGGAGAGATATCCGGCGCGTTGTATATGAAAATACTGCCGGATTTTTCAAATATCGCTTATGAAATCAGTTCCGTGTATAACGAAACAGGGGCTATTTTTTCGGCGCTGATTATTTTAAGCCTGCTGGCTGTCTTTTTTGTCACTTCCTATACCTTACGCGAACGCGATCTGGCGCAGGAACAATTATTAATCGAACGACAGGAAAAAATCCGCAGAGAAATAGAGCATGAAAAAGAAGCCGTATTCACCAGACGAATTTATCACGCCCACCATAAGGCGGAAAAGATAATGGGATATATCAAAGAAGACCTCAGGGCGATGAATACCGGGAATTTCCAGATTTTGAAAGACAGGATAATAAAATACGCCAACTTTATTGCCCGCGTTATTTATGACATGAAGTCCTATGAACAAAGGGTCGAGGTGGTGCGCAATCCAATTTTTAACACACAAATTAACGATACCATACGCTTTATTGTCGAAAATGTATTCAAAAGAATTTTCAGAAAAGGGCAGGAGCCTCGTTTCGTACTTGACCTTGATCCGAATATGGCTACGGTTTCTATTAACGAATATGTTATCTGGGAAATAATAGAACCGCTTATTCAGAATGCAATCGATCATAATTCCAACGATGACATCCAAATTACCATCAAAACAATTCAGGAAAAGGACCGCGCGCGGGTTATTATTGAAGACAACGGAAGCGGCATAAAAGAAGAACTGTTAGAAGAAAACGAGCAGGGAATTAAAAAACTATTCCTCGAACAAACTTCCACAAAAGATCCGTCGGAAAACTCGGGGTACGGTTGTTATATTGTTTACGAGATTTGCACAAGACGCTGCGGGTGGAAGCTGGACGCAGTCAACATCGAAAACGGCGGCGCACGTTTTGTGATTACAATTTTATAAAACCGGGGATTCGGAAATATGAAAAATAATAAAATAAAGCTCTTTATTATTGAAGACGAAGAATTTGACGTAAAACGCATTTACAACACGCTTCAGCCCTTTGCCGACCGCATTAAAGTTACCGAAGTTGTTTCCAGCGGAAGGGCGGCTCTTGATTGGCTGAAAACCAATCATAAATCCTGCGACGTAATTCTAATGGATTATCAGATTTCAGGAGGTCTTCTCGGAGAAAAGCTCATTCAGGAGATCAAAAAGATAAATCCGCTTCTGCAAATTATCATTATAACCAAAAAGACTATTAATCAAACCGATCCGCAATTTGCGAATCAACTGATCGAAAGCGGCGCTTCGTGGTTCGGAACAAAGTACCCGGTGGATATTGAGGAATATATTTACCAGCCGACGGATTTTATCCTCAGCATTCTGAATGCCTACGAAAAGAAGCAGCTTCTGGAAAAACACCTGCATTCCCAGGAAAATCTGGAACGTAATATTAAGCTAATCATAGATCAAAAGCCGATAGTCGGTAAATCGAAAAAGATGCTGGAATTACAGGCGCAAATCCAAAAATACGCTCAGTTCGACGCGCATGTCCTGATTCTCGGGGAATCGGGCACCGGAAAAGAACTGGTGGCTTCGTACTTACACTATTTAAGCAAAAGAAAATTCGAGAATTTTATCACCGTTAACTGCGCAGCCATTCCGAAAGATTTAATCGAAAGCGAATTGTTCGGATTTGAAAAGGGATCGTTTACGGGCGCTGGTGAAGAAAAAGCCGGGTTGTTTGAACAGGCGGACGGCGGAACCATCTTTCTCGACGAGGTAACCGAACTGCCGCTTTCGGCTCAGGCTAAACTTTTGCGCGTTTTACAGGAAGGCGAAATCGATAAAATCGGTCGTAAGAAAAAATACCATGTGGATACGCGGGTTATTGCAGCCACAAATCGTAATATTTTTGAATTATTAAATAAAAAAGAATTTCGCGAAGACTTGTTTTATCGGCTGAACATCCTGCAGATTAAAGTGCCGCCTCTGCGCGAACGCCACGGCGATATCCCTCTTTTAGTGGATCATCTGATTAAAAATTACAGCCGCGAGATGGGAATCAAACCGCCGCAGATTACTGATGTGGCTTTAAAGATGCTGGAGAACTATAGCTGGCCCGGAAATGTGCGTCAATTAAAAAACGTCACCTATCGTATGATTATAATGGCGGGCGGTAAAATCACCGAAGCGGTTGTTAAAGAGTGCATCGGTCTCGATAGTCAGCACGGAGCATTCGAACTCAAAACGTCTTTTAATCAAAAAGGATATATTTTGCCGTTGAAAGAAATGGAGCGCGAATTCCGCATCGCTTATATCGAATATGTCCGCAAAGCTTGCCGCACCGATTCCGAAGCCGCCCAAAAACTCGGGCTTGCTCCGTCGAACTATTACCGCTTGTGCAAAGAATTGGGAATGAAGTAGTTTTTAATTTAACAGGCTGATTTTATCAATTTGATAATAATTTGATAAAATTGATAATAACTCTTCCTCCGTATAAATACATAATCCCGTTTAACGCAAACTTCGCAGACTTAGCAATAACGCCGCACATTGTTTAAATAGTATCGCGCCAAATGTTGTTGGCATAATGTTTGTCCGGATTAAAGGTTGAAGATCAAAAATCAAAAGAGAGATTTGGCAGAAACTCAATGATACCCATACTCACATATCCGGACCGGATCATTATCATTACCTATTTTGTGGTCATGCTGCTGGCGGGAATTTATTACATAAAGTCCAATCAAAATTCGGAAGATTATTTTCTTGGCGGTCGCGGCTTAAACTGGATGGCAATAGGCATTTCGCTATTTGCAATTAATTTATCCGGGGAACAGTTGGTGGGATTAGTCGGCGTCGGCGCGCAAAACGGATATTCCGGAGCGGGGCTGGAATGGCTGCCCGCCATGATGCCTCTTTTGCTGGCATGGTTATTTGTTCCCCTCTATTTAAACAGCGGCATTATGACTCTGCCTCAATTTCTTGAAAAACGATATAATCGATTCAGCAGAATCTTCTTTAGCAGCCTTTCCCTGCTTTTTTATTTGTTTATCAGATTAACGGTTATTCTTTTCGTCGCCGGTTTCCTGCTTTACAGAATTCTCGGCTGGGATGTTGTGACTACCGCTGTCGTTCTGGTCATGGTTACCGGTATTTATACGATTTTCGGCGGATTCAGGGCGGTAATATTCACGGAAGTAATACAGGGACTGATCCTTATTTCGGCAATTATAGCTATCATATTTTTCGGGCTTTCCGAAATCGGGAGCGTGAGCAACCTAAAGGCGCAGATGCCGGAGCGTTTTTTTCAAATGTACAAGGCAGGCGGGAATTTGCAGTTTTCATGGATCGGCATTATCCTCGGTACGCCTATCATCGGCATCTGGTATTGGTGCACCGACCAATATGTTGTGCAAAGGGTTCTTGCGGCGCGCAATGTGGCTCAGGCGCGCGGCGGAGCGATTTTTGCCAGCTATCTGAAGGTAATTTTGTTATTTGTTCTTATTTTTCTCGGGATTATAGCTATCAGTCTTTTTCCCGAAATTTATGCGGATGAAGCTTTCCCCGCCCTTATTAACAGTCATGTTCTGCCCAACGGTATCAAAGGGCTGGTGATCGTGGCAATCCTGTCCGCTATAATGTCGTCTCTGTCGGCTTTATTCAGCAGCAGCTCGGCTTTGTTCACACTGGATTTTTACAAGCTGATACGTCCGCAGTCTAACGAGAGGGAATTGGTTCTGATCGGGCGGTTAACAACGGCTTTATTTGTAGTAGCCGCAATTTTATCGATACCGTTATTAAAAAATTTAAGTACGGAAATTTTCATCTATTTTCAGAAAATTCCCGCTTACATAGCGCCGCCCGTGGCAGCGGTGTTTTTGTTCGGAATTATTTTCAAAAAAATCAACGGCAGAGGCGCCGTCTATGCCCTGAGTTTCGGTACCTTTCTCGGGGTTCTTCGTTTGTTAATCGATATTTTTGCTTATGACAGGGCGCTGCATGTTCCGGTTTTAAGATGGTTTGCGCAAATACACTTTTTACATTTTGCGATAGGATTGTTTGTTCTTTCGGGCGTTGTATTGTATTTCGGCAGCTTAATCCCGGGAAGAAGTACCGGAGCGAAGCGCACGCCCGTCTCGTTAGTGAGAAAATTTCATCCCAAGAGCGCGGTTTCGTTGGTACGATATAGATACCGGCAGATCGGACAAATCGGAGCCTCTTTCCTGTTGGTTGTAATCGTTTTCGGAATATGGTTTACGTTTTTATAAAGGCAACGCGTTGTTTAAATAAATAAAATTTTACATGTAATAGTTCTAACAGGAGGTATTTGTGAAGAAATTACTACTTTTACTACTGGCAATTTGTCTGACGGGTAGCTTTGCGTTTGCACAGGACAGCGTTAAAGTTACTTTTCAGGTGGATTTAAGGATCAAGGCTGCGGAAGGCATCTTTGTTCCTGGCACCGATGGCGTGAGTATTCGCGGCAGTTTTATGGATGAAGCGGGAATGGACGGCGACTGGTTTCCCTCCCAGGGAGCCTTTTGGTTAAGCGACGCCGACGGGGATACCATTTACAGCGCAACCATACCAATCGATTCAAATAGCGCGGGAACTTTGTTTGAATATAAGTATCAAATAAACGACGCTATTTGGGAAGGCGATCCCAATCGTAAGTTTACTCTGAGCAGCACCGATATGGTTTTGCCTGTCGATCTGTTTGACCGCGACAGTGTGATTAATATTCAGGTTATCAACACGATTAATTTTACCGCTGATTTAACGGAAATCTACGGGAGCGGTTTGGGCTTTTTTGATCCGGACGCCGATGTATTAAAATTAATGGGTCTGGATTGGGTAGGCGCGACTGTGGTGGAAGAAGGAAGCGACCGCACATTCGTCGAAGATGCGTTCAGTCCGGGAATTTTTCACGCCACGATGGTCATTAAAGGCGTTGAAGGCGATCAGACAAAATGGAAATGTAAAGCGGAACCTGAAGATCATTTTTTCAACTGGGGTTGGGAAATAACGCCCGATTATTGGTTTACCATTCAGGAAGACGGCTATGTGGCTGATATTACAGTCAAGCCGAATATTTTTCCGGTACAGCCTCCGCTTTCCGAAGAAGTTTCCATACTCTTTCAGGTTGATATGAACGATGCCTATAATTTTTACACCGGCGAAAAAATCGATCCCTCAACTCTTCAGTGGGTCGGCTTAAAGGGACAAAATTCGGTTCTCGGCAGTTGGGGAGGCGACTGGTTGCCTTCGGATACGGTTTCGGGCGAGGCAAAAACCATGCACGTACTGAACGACGATGGTAAAAACGGCGATAAAAGCGCCGGCGATAATATCTATTCTTTGCTAATCACTTTTCCTGTCGGAAACGACGGCGGTCCCAGTCTGTATAAATACGGAGCGTTTTATACGGGCGCCGATACGATCAACGGCGGCTACCATCCGCTGGACAACGAAATGCAGGGCACAGACCACTGGGTTAACGTTAAAATCGGCGGAACAACCGAGGTCATGGACTATTTTGGTTTGCTCGAGGCTCCCACAGCCATTTCCGACCGTACGGGTTCCGTTCCGGAAAAAATCCGTTTGACGCAGAATTATCCGAATCCGTTTAATCCCGTAACCACGATCAACTATTATTTACCGAACAATGAGCAGGTTGAACTTTCGGTATATAATGTGCTCGGACAAAAAGTATTGACCCTGAGCGACGGCGCGCAGAAAGCCGGTTGGCATAGTGTGCGTTTAAACGCTGCCGATATGGCTTCGGGAGTATATTTCTATCGGTTAGCCACATCGAATCGCGTATTCACAAAGAAAATGCTGCTGATAAAATAAATCGAACGGTTATTTATCGGGCTAAATTGCCCATCTTTTGTGTGAATGAAAGATGGGCAGTTTATTGATAAAAACTAAAAACCATGCGGAGTAAAATGAGATTCAAATTAATGATTTTAAAGGCGATACTGCTTGGACTAATTCTGTTATCGTTTCTGAGAGCCGGGGTGACCGGAAAAATAGCCGGAAGAATTATTGATGTCTCGAACGGTGAGCCGGTGCCCTATGTGAATGTTTATATCGAAAACGGGACTCTCGGCGCATCGACGGATGAAGAAGGTTACTATGCGATTCTGAACTTGCCTCCGGGAACATACACGGTTACCGCTTATGCCGTCGGTTATGTCAAGATGTCGGTGACGAATGTTAAGGTGTCTATCGATCTTACCACAAAAATCAACTTTAACTTTCGGCAGGCTGTTCTTGAATCTTCGGAGACGGTGGTCGTGGAAGCTGAACGACCCATTATTACCCGTGATTTAACCGCCACGACTGCAGTGGTTGGCAGCGAAGATTTTGAGGCGCTGCCTGTTACCGAATTTCAGGAGATATTGCAGCTTCAGGCGGGAATGATCGGCGGTCATGTCCGCGGCGGACGCAGCGGAGAAGTGGTTTACGCTATTGACGGAATGCCCGTTACCGATACGTTTGACGGATCAACTGTCATTGACGTGAATACCAGCGCCATTCAGGAATTGCAGTTTGTGAGCGGCGCGTTTAACGCAGAATACGGAAAAGCGCTGTCCGGCTATGTGAACATTGCCACCAAAGAGGCGGGCGACAAATTGGAAGCCGGCATTACAAGTTACATGGGAGATTATCTCAGCAATCACACGGACATCTTTCGGGGTATTGACCGCTTTAATATTACATCTATCCATGATATCGAAGGATTTGTGAGCACGCCGTTGGTAAAGGACAAATTATCGTTTTACGGCAATGTGCGATACATCTATTTCGGCGGCTGGATGAACGGTAAAAAGGTCTTTAATCCCTGGGATATTACCATTAACAAGGGACCGAGCGAGCCGATCGAACAGCGGTACGAAATTCAGGCGACCGGCGACGGGAGCTATGTGCCAATGAACTGGAACAGAAAAATAAACGCGCACGCAAAATGGACTTACAAGCCGTTTGCCGGGTTAAAGTTAAATTACAATCTTATGATGGAAAAGGTGGCGTATCGGGATTATGATCATGCCTTTTCTTACAACCCGGACGGCGATTTTAAACGCTTTAAAAACGGGTTTACAAATATTCTGGGAATTACCCACGTAATCAACGAAAGCGCATTTTACCAGTTTAATGTCGCCTATTTCAGCAAAGAGTACAAACACTATGTCTATGCAAATCCTTTAGATTCCCGTTATACTCATTACGACCTTCTTAACCAGCAGCCGCAGGACGTTCCCAGTTTTTTAACGGGAGGCACAAAGAGCGAACATTATTATCGCAAAACCAATACCGTAACGGCAAAACTGGATGTAACGTCGCAAATTACAAAACGGCACCAGTTGAAGGGCGGCGTTGATTTTAGCCTGCACAAGCTTTCGTATAAAAGATATTCCTTATTACAGGAGCCGGGTTTGCCGCGTCCCGCGGAAAGCGGTAATCCTTTTGTGAAAACTCATATACCAAATCCTCTTGATCCCAGCGAAAACTTGTCTATCGATCATTACACCCGCCGACCCAGGGAAATATCAGCCTATTTACAGGATAAAATCGAATTTGACCAGTTGATTATCAATCTGGGACTCCGTTACGATATCTTTTTGCCGGACGGGAAAATTCTGTCCGACCCCACTGATCCCGATATTTACCGACCGCGAAGATCCGAGAATATCGCCCGGACGCTGGAAGAACGTAAAAGTTACTGGTACAAAGCGGCGTCAACCAAATCACAATTCAGTCCGCGGCTCGGGGTTTCCTTTCCGTTCAGTTCGAGCGGAGTCTTCCACTTTTCCTACGGGCATTTTTTCCAGATACCCAATTTTGAACTGCTTTATCAGAATCCGGAATATAAATTTGCCGCCGGAACGGGTAATCTCGGCATCGCGGGCAATCCGGACCTGAGCCCGGAGCAAACGATAAACGGCGAGGTCGGTTTTTCTTACGGTTTAAATCAAAATATTTTAATCGATGTTACGGGATATTTTCGCGATATCCGCAATCTGGCGGGAACGCGAGCCGACGAAATAAATATGTTCGGCGGATCGGGAAGTTACAGTCAACTGGTAAACAGCGACTTTGGATTTGTGCGCGGAATAGTTTTTACTCTGGACAAGCGGTTCAGCGATAACTGGTCGGCAAAAGTCGATTACACCTACCAGATCGCAAAGGGAAACGCTTCCGATCCGGCTGCCACCAGAAATCAGCGTGTCAGCGGCGAGGAACCGGAAATTCAGTTAATCAGACTGAACTTTGACCAGACCCACACCTTTAACGCGACTTTCAAATATGTTTCTTCCAAACAATGGGGATTAAGTTTGATCGGGAATTATGGGAGCGGAATGCCCTATACGCCGACGGAATCCATTAACGTATCCAAGCTGCTCACCAATACCGGAATCAAACCGGCTTTGTACAACATGGATTTAAAAGCATACAAAACGCTTACTTTCACTCATTACGTGGTAACGTTTTTTGCGCGGATTTATAATCTTTTTGATGTGAAAAATCAAGTGAACGTTTATACGGACAGCGGTACGGCTGACTTCACTCTGGAGGAGTATCTGCGTAAACAGCAACATTTGCCTGCTCTGGTAAATACAATGGAAGAGTATTACCGGATTCCCTATTATTATTCCGAGCCGCGTAGGCTCGAATTGGGGATAGCCGTACAATTTACAAACAGATGAAATACAGAGGGTTTCAATGAGAGTAACCAGATTTCAATTACTCATGATTTTTGTGGTAATCTGCCTGATCGGTTTGAATAATTTATTTGCTCAATATGCCATCAGTACGCCGACAGCGCGCCGGGTAGGAAATCATAACGGCAACCAGGTGCGGACAACCTTTACCAATTACGGCGTTATCGGTCAACCGGGCAGTCAGGGAACAAACGTCGCATGGAAATATGATGCGAACGGTTATGCCACGGATATTCAGCCTTTGGTGGGCGTTCGTCTGCCCATTCGCGATTATCGGGTAGCCGGAGTTTATGACGGCGTGCCCGACACTTTATATTCGGTTGTCGGCTGCAACGCCGATCGTTCCGGCGTTCCGGATTATGATCCGGGCGGCGGACAGTTTTGGGGATTCGAGCCTATCCCCGGTTTTTTTAACGAAAACCTTGACGCCCTCGGAATGGGCGTGGCAATGAGCCACCTGCCGCAGACCTGGCCCGATTATTGGCCCGATCATCCCGACTGGGTGGACGATGAAGGAAAAGCGGAGTGGAACGGTTATTTTGGTCGCGGCGTAATGAACGCCGATCAGGAAAGTTATTTTTTAATGGACGACGCCAATGATCTTAAAATGTGGCAGCGCTATCATTTTTTACCCGACAGCAACAATCCAAGCCGCAAAGGACAGGGACTCCAGATCGCGGTGCGCGGCATGCAATGGTCAAATTTTCTGGCGCAGGACGTGATCTTCTGGGTTTATGAAGTCACTAATGTCGGAACGGAAACTTACGATCAAGCCGCTTTCGGAACTCTGGTCGGTACTTATATTGGCGTTGGTCCTTCGGGCGGAACGGAATGGATGGACGACGCTTCATTCTTTAATGTGCGCGAAGCGATTGTTTATAGCTGGGATTTCGATCAGTACATCAATCCCTCGGCAAATCCCAAATGGCTGCCCAATCCCAATGAAGTGGGGTACATCGGCTACGCCTTTCTCGAATCGCCGGGAAATCCTTATGACGGCATCGATAACGACGGCGATAACGCAGCCGCCGGAGGCACAGCTCCGTTTTTCAAAGAATCCGATTTTCTGCCCCGCAAGGTTAAGGCGGGCGATAAACTGGTTTTGATCGATAAAAACACCTACGAACGAACCGTTTTTGTTATGCCGAATAAGCGGACAACCGTCGTTTCTCTCGGAAAAAAATTCACCCTTATTCCCGACACAACAATTCTTGAAGAAGGAAATATGAAGCTGGGCGGCTCCAAGGGATTGACATTGAATCCCAACGCTTATGACGGTCTGGATAACGATCTCGACGGATTGATCGACGAAAACTACCAGTTACATTATCGTCAATATAAGGAGACGACGGGAGGCGTGGTTTTAATTGACACGCTTGCTCCGGTGCAGCATTTCGATTATGTCACCGGCGCAGGTTTGTCGGATCTGATGATCGATGAAGCACGTGACGACGGTATCGATAACGACGGCGACTGGGACCCGTTGACCGATGATGTGGGCGCGGACGGGAAACCCGGAACGGGCGACTACGGCGAGGGCGACGGCATGCCCACCAACGGCGAACCCCATTTCGATCAGAAAGATGTTAATGAATCGGACCAGCTCGGTCTGACCAGCTTCGATTATTTTGTTCCCTCCACCGATATAGACATGAGCGACGAAAATGAAATGTGGGAACGCATGCGTCCCGGACGCTTTGACGTTCCGGAATCCATTGTTGAGAACCGGGCAATCCGCGGAGAGGACGGAGATTTTATCTTCGGATCGGGTTATTTTCCGCTGCTGCCGGGAAAAACCCAGCGATTTTCACTGGCTTTGGTTTTCGGAGACGATTACGAGTCTGTTGTGCGCAGTAAAAACATCGCCCAGTTGATTTATAATTCAAACTACAATTTCCCCAAACCGCCGACAAAACCTACTCTGACCGCAGTGCCCGGCGACGGAAAGGTTACTTTGTACTGGGATAAGGCGGCGGAAAAATCGTATGATTATTCTCTGCAGGAATTTGACTTTGAAGGTTACAAAATTTATAAAGGAACCGATCCCTATTTTACCGACGCCAAGGTCATCTCAAACGGTTACGGACAGGTTGTTGACTATAAACCCATCGCTCAGTTTGATCTTGATAATTCAGTAAGCGGCTTTTTTAATTCCGATCCCCTGCTGTACGAACTCAGCAGCGCCAAGCCTTTTTATCTGGGCGATAACACCGGCATTCAAAACAGCTTCGTGGATACCGATGTCATTAACGGAAGAACCTATTATTACGCGGTCTGCGCTTATGACAGGGGAGATGAGGCTGAATCCATTTATCCTTCCGAAAACTCAAAAACAATTTATCGCGACGCCGCGGGTAACATGGTCTTTGATAAAAATACGGCGGCTGTAACGCCTTCCGCGCCGGTTGCCGGTTATCGTCCGCCGCAATCGGGACGCGCCGCCAGACGGGTGGAAGGCTTCTCTTCATTCGTTCCCTCCGCAGAAGTCATCGATCCGACCAAACTAAAAGAAACCACCTACATAATATCATTTCTGGATTCTCTGGTTCAAGGCGTTCCGATTGCTTACGCCTATAACGTCATCGATTCCGCAAGCGGAGATACGATTTTCTGGGAAAACACCAATCTGCAAGAAGAAAACGGCGACGTTTTTGACGGAATCCGCTTTTCTTTTGACACCTATTACCAGGAACTGAACAACATAAGGATGGATACTACACACAGCGGTTGGAATAACGACCGTGATGATAATCTTGTTCCCGTCGTTTCGGAGTTCAAATGGAAAAATATCGTGAGCACGCGCTTCCCGAACGACTATCTGTTTGTCTTTTCCGATGAAAGAAACCGTACTTCGTCGCGACTACCGCTCATTTTCGGTAACAATTCGCCTTTGAAATCCGTTGCCACAAATTTTGACGTTTTCGATGTGACGGATCCTTCCAAACCGCAGAAAGTGCAATACGGATTTGTGGAATACCCGGGTTCCAAAAAGGATACCTTAAGTCATTTTGATAGCGTATATCTGTCTAATGCGGACGGCAGCGCCTTGTCGTGGCGAATCACTTTTACGGGAAAAGAAGCGAAAACGCCGCAAGCCGGAGACAGTTTATTGCTGTCGTTTTTTAAGCCCTTTTCCGCAAAGGACAAATTCGTTTATCAATCGAAAATACCCGCTGTTGATCCGGACCTGGCAAAAAACGAGATGGACAACATCAGAGCGGTTCCGAATCCGTATATTGTGACCAATGTATTCGAACAGCCGCTTCCTTCTCAGGTGAGAGGCAGGGGAGAGCGGGTTATCAATTTCATTAACCTGCCTGCTAAATCCGTGATAAAAATTTTTACCTCGAACGGACACCATGTCCGGACGCTGCGTCATTCGGGCAGCCTGTCCAACGGTACATGCACCTGGGATTTACGCACCAAAGAAGGTCTGGACATCGCGACCGGCGTTTATTTTTACGTTGTCGAGGCGCCGGGAATTAAACGGAAAAAAACAGGCAAACTGGCTATTATTAAGTAGAGAGGAATCGAATGCTTAAAAAGATCGCCTATATATTCCCTTTGCTTTTCTCCCTGGTTTTTAATATCCTGGGTCAGACAAAGGTCGGAACCACTGCGGCAAATTTTTTAACCATACCGATCGGCGCCCGCGCCACGGGTATGGGAGGCGCGTTCGTGGCTTTAGCCAGCGACGCAACGAGCGCTTACTGGAATCCCGCAGGGCTTGTCCGTCTTAACGGGAATGAAATAAATATTACACATACGCCATGGTTAGTGGGAACCGATCTTAACTGGCTGAGTATTGCGCTGAAATTCGGACCGAACGCGATTGGCGTCAGTTTTAATCAACTCGATTATGGCAGCGAAGAAATAACAACAGCCCAAAATCCCATGGGCACAGGACAAAAGTGGGAAGCCGCGGATATGGCTTTCGGACTGTCCTACGCCAGAAGTCTGACTAATCGCTTTTCATTTGGCGCTACCGTCAAATACATCAAACAGCAAATATGGCACGAAAGCGCAACGGCGATAGCCATGGATGTGGGACTCTTATTCAGAACGGATTTCAGAGGCTTGACCATTGGAATGAATATTTCAAATTTTGGTCACGAAATTAAAATGAAGGGAAAAGACCTGTTGCAGCCGGTGGATATCGATCCTGGGAACAGCGGCAATAACGCCAACATTGTCGCCAATATGGATACCGATTCATGGCCCCTGCCGCTGGCGTTTACCGTGGGTTTGGGAATGGATGTTTTGCGTAACAAAGGCTGGCGGGTTACGATTGCCGGCGACGCCACGCATCCCAATGACCAGAAATTATATTTGAATTTCGGCTCCGAAGTGTCGTGGCGTGAAACACTCACCCTGCGCGCCGGGTACAATTCGTTGTTCAAGGAAATGGCGCAGGAAGGATTAACCCTTGGATTCGGTCTTCGCTATCCCATTGGCAGCATGGTTGTTTCGGTGGATTACAGTTACATGGATTTTGGCGTTTTTAATGAGATTTCACGATATTCACTTAACGTGCAGTTTTAAACGCTAAATGATTTACGTTAAAGGCAAGGTATGATATCGGACAATTTAAATGAACAATAATTTTACCGTAAATAAAAAATTCCCGTTGAAGATTCTGACTTTATTGCTCGGTGTTTTTATGATTTCGGCTGGTTGTTCAAACAGCGGCGATAAAGATATTCTTTTTAAAGGCGAATCCGGACGGTGGTTTGCGGAAATTCACACGGATAAAGCGCGCTACGATCCCGGCGCCGCGGTCGGCTTTTATCTGTCATTTAAAAAAGAACCGGAACAGGATTCCGAATTGTTAGTCCGTTATCGTCATCTGAACAAGGTGATAGGTTCGCAAAAACTCGGTTTATCGGATGAAAAGAAAATTAAATGGGTATGGAATCCGCCGGACGCCGATTTTAAAGGGTATTTGACCGAAGTTTTTTTAATGAAGGCAAACCGCTTTTCAGATCAAATTAATATTGCGGTCGATGTTTCATCGGACTGGAGCCGCTTTCCGCGTTATGGTTTTCTTTCGCGTTTCCCCGAACTGAATCAGGCTGCGGTTGATTCAGTGATGCGCCGTTTAAATCGACATCATATTAACGGCGTCCAGTTTTACGACTGGCAGTTTAAACACCATAAGCCTCTTAGCGAAAAGAACGGCAAGATTACTCCCTTCTGGCAGGATATTGCCAAACGCACAATTTATCGCGAAACGTTGGAAAAGTATCTTTCGGCTTCAAAACGGTACGGCATGAAAACAATGGCTTACAACCTTCTTTACGGCAGTTGGGAAGACGGACCGCAAGACGGCGTCCCAAAGAGCTGGCGGCTTTATCGCGACAAGACTTTGAAAGAACCGGTGAAAATCGATTTTGACGAAAACTGGTCGAGCGATATTTACTGGATGAATCCGGCGAATAAAAACTGGCAAAACTATATTTTTCGTCAAACAGCCCGCGTTTTTAAGGCATTGGCGTTTGACGGCTGGCATGTGGATCAACTTGGCGACTGGGGCGTTATGTGGACAACGGAAGGCAGGCAAATAAGACCAGATACGACCTTCGGACGGTTTTTGAAAGCCGCCAAGAAATATTTAAAACGACCGTTGGTAATGAACGCGGTTGCGCAATACGGGCAAAAGCAGATAGCGCAGAGTCCGGTTGAATTTTTATATTCCGAGGTTTGGGACCCGGACAGCACTTATGCCGATCTTTTAAATATCATCAGGCAGAATGACCGGTTGAGCAACCATCGATTGCAGACCGTTCTCGCCGCTTATGTGAATCAGGGTCTGGCTGAAAAACCGGGCATGGTAAACAACGCCGCGGTTTTATTGGCGGACGCCCTCATTTTCGCAGCAGGCGGAAGTCATCTGGAATTGGGAGAGCACCTGCTTGTTCATCCCTATTTTCCAAACAACAACCTTAAGACGGATGACAAATTACAAAAAGATCTCCGGAATTATTATGATTTTCTGACGGCGTATCAAAATGTTTTGAGAGGAAATTTAAAAGAGACTGAAATAAACGTTGAGACGGATAACGGAATCGTGTTGAGCGAAATGCCGGAGCGGGGAAAAATCTGGTACAGCGCCAAAATGGACGAGGAACGGCATGTTCTGCAACTGGTGAATTTTACCTCGGTCAGTACCATGAACTGGCGCGATAACAAGGGATTACAGACGGAGCCCGATCTGATCGCCCCTTTGACAATTACAGTGGAAGGCGATTTTAAAGTACGCCGGGTTTGGTGCGCTTCTGCCGATCGTTTTTCCGGTTCGCCCGTTCCTGTGGATTTTCAACGTGACGGAAACAAAATAAACCTGCAAATTCCGCAACTTAAATATTGGACAATGCTGGTGCTGGAACATTAGGAAAACGGTATGCTTTTTCATTTAAAAAACGGTCTGCTTGTTCTGTTCTGTCTATTTTTTATTTTTCCGACGGAAAGTAAAGCGGATATTTTAGGAGATATTCAAACCGACCGGGCAAGCTATTCGCCCGGGGATACGGTTCGTTTTCGTCTTCATTTAACGGAAGCGCCCTCCGGCAAAAGATTGCAGATCGATTACTACTTTCTGAACAAAATCGTTGACAGCGCTTCTTTTTATCCGGCTGACAACGGTTATTTTGAATGGGAATGGTCGGCGCCGGAAAACGATTTTCGCGGTTATTTGGTAGTTATTTCCGTGACGGATGCCGAAGAAACGATCGATCGGACAACTATAGCTGTTGATATTTCATCCGACTGGCGACGCTTCCCCCGCTACGGTTTTTTATCCGATTATTCCTATCTGAGCCAGAGCAGTATCGATAAAACCATCGCCGAATTGAACCGCTTTCATATTAACGGCATCCAGTTTTACGACTGGCAATATAAGCATCATCTCCCGTTAAAGGGCACGCCGACCAATCCGGCGGGCGCCTGGCTCGATATCGCCAATCGTACGAATTATTTTGCCACTGTCAAACGCTACATAGACGCCGGACATCGTTACGGCATGAAGGCGATGGCTTACAACTTACTGTACGGCGCGTACAAAGACGCTGCGGCTGACGGTGTGCCCACTCAATGGCGGCTTTTTAAAGACGCCTATCATTCCAATCCCGATTATCACGATTTGCCGGATAGCTGGGCAAGCGATATCTATTTAATGGACCCCTCCAACGAGGGTTGGAAAAATTACATCATTAATAAAATGGCTGATGTTTTTAAAGCGCTGCCGTTTGACGGCTGGCATATCGATCAATTGGGAAATCGGGGCAGGCTTTATAACTACGGCGGTCGGGAAGTGTATTTAGAACAAACCTTTTTACCGTTTATCGTGCTGGCGAAGGATTCGTTAAATGTTTCGCTGGTAATGAACGCGGTTAACCAGTACGGGCAGCAAGGCATTGCGCAAAGTCCGGTGGATTTTTTATATACGGAAGTCTGGTCGCCCAATGAAAGCTATGCCGATCTCGTCTCAATTATCTTAAACAACAATTCTTATTCCGATAATAAACTAACTACCACGCTTGCAGCCTACGTGAATCGTTCGCTTTCATCTAAAGGCGGTTATTTTAATCCGCCGGGAGTGCTGCTGACCGATGCGGTTATCTTTGCCGCCGGCGGATCTCATCTCGAATTGGGCGAGCATCTGCTTTCCAATGAATATTTTCCCAATAACAATCTGAAGATGTCCGACGGTTTAAAGAAACAGCTCATTCATTATTATGATTTTTTAGTGGCTTATCAGAATCTGCTCCGTGACGGCGGAGAGTTCAATCGGGTTTACCTGAAATCAAAAAACGGCATTTCCATTCGAAGTTATGCGCAAACGGGCAGTGTGTGGAATTTTTCCAAACTTAAAGACGATCTGCAAATATTCCATTTGATCAATTTTACAAAGGCGAATTCACTTAAATGGCGGGATGATTACGGTAATCAGCCCGAACCCGATACCTTAATAAATATTCCGGTATTTTTTACGACACAAAAAGAGGTAAAAGCGTTGTGGTTTGCTTCTCCCGATTTTAACGGCGGTTCGGTTCGGAATATCGACTTTAGGCGCAGCGGCGATTCTGTTCTTTTTGAAATACCGTACCTGAAATATTGGGATATGGTTGTGGCTGATTACGGCGCTCAAACCGCTTTGGATGAAGAAGAAGCGTCCTATCCCGAGAAAATTCGGTTTTTAGGCAATTATCCGAATCCGTTCAATCCCGCAACACGTATTGATTTTTCGTTGAACAAAGCCACGGATGTTGAGCTGTCCGTTTACAATGTAGCAGGTCAAAAAATTGTTACTCTTTGCAGACAAAGATTATCAGCAGGCAGACAATCATTTTTGTGGAATCCTGACAGTAATTTGCCCAGCGCGGTCTATTTTGCGGTTCTTAAAACAAGCGACGGAAAAAAGCTCTCTCATAAAATGCTCTATCTGAAATGAGAGGAAAGAGAAGGCGACATTTATGGGCAAGAACAAAAAATTGTGATGTAACGGAAAACCATGGCATCCTTCGGGAGTCTTTTTAAATTTTATTTTTTTCTTTGCGCGGTATCCGCTGCTTTTGAACAGGGTATTGACGGCATAACAATCTTTCGGGTCCGGGATAATAGATTAATCCTGAATTCCGAGGCAAACGGAGTTGATTTCGGAACTGCGGCTGAAAATGCGGTGATGATCGATTACAAACCATAATAAACGGAGGTGAAAGTGCTACGTTTTTTTGTTATTATATTGTTTACTTATGTAGCGGCAGGGTACTGTATGCAAAACACGATTTATGAGTCTAAAGATTTTAAGATATTCCCGAATAAAATTATTCAAGGGCAATATTACGCCGAAGCGCTGAGTCCCGAGCATATTATTTCGACCTATCAAAGTAATTACAAGGCTCCCACAAAAAAAGAGCTGTTCTTTAAATTCAGTTTAAACGGCGGCGATAACGAACGCTTTCCCGGAGAAGACCATCGGATTATTTTGGATGACGGTAATCCCCGGATGATTTCCGCAGTCTATGTTTTCGGCGAAAACGATCCTGAACAGGTTATCCGGTCAAAAGTGAACGGGGGGCTTTATCTGACCAAAACGACAACGGTTACTTTCCGATGTGATTTGAACAATGTGTTGAACGACTTTAAGACCAAGGGCTTTTATATTACAAGAACCGGAGAAAAGATAACCAAAGAGCAATTTAACGGACTTTATATCGCCGGGGCTCAATTGCCGCTGAACTGGGAATTTGCATCTTTGAGTTCAAAACCCGAATTTCGTTTAAAAGACGAGGACAATGACGGGATTTTCGAGATAACATTGAAATTTAAGCCGACTCAGGTTGACAAAATCAACGAATCGGGGAAAAGAGAATGGCGGTTAAGCAAAGACATATCGTCGCTTCCGCAATATGAATCCGGTTTCGTGTTAACCGACGCATTGTACAAATTATCGCTCGAAGAGATGCTGCTGGATATTCGCGAAGACGGCGCTTTTATGGCTGGTCAAAAATGGCCGGGCGTCTGGACCCGCGATATCAGTTACAGTATTTTGCTATCTCTTGCCGCGATAAATCCCGAAGCGTCCGTTAAAAGTCTGAAAGCCAAAGTAAAAAATGACAGGATTATTCAGGACACAGGAACCGGCGGCTCATGGCCTGTTTCCACAGACCGGATGACCTGGGCTTTGGCGGCTTGGGAAGTTTACAAAACGACCGGAGATCGGGATTGGTTAAAATATGCTTATACAGTGATAAAAAATTCTGCGATGGATGATCTGAAAACAGCCTATAACCGGAAACTCGGATTATTTTACGGAGAATCGTCATTTCTCGATTGGAGAGAACAAACCTATCCGCTATGGATGAATCCCCGTGATATCTATGTTTCGATGAATCTGGGAACAAACGCCGTCCATTATCAGACGTATCGAATTCTTTCGGAAATGGCGGGTTTGCTCGGCGAAGATAATCGGCAATTTATCGCCGTCGCCGACCAAGTGCGGAAATCCGTGAACAAACATCTGTGGATGGAGGAACAGGGCTATTACGGGCAATTTTTGTACGGACGGAATTACATGAGTTTATCCCCCCGCTCGGAAACCCTCGGGGAAGCGCTGACCGTTCTCTTCGGGATAAGCAATCCGAAACAAAGCGCGTCCGTAATCGAAAACATGCCGGTTGTGGCTTTCGGTCCCACTTGTATTTATCCGCAAATTCCCGATATTCCCCCTTATCACAATAACGCCATCTGGCCCTTTGTGGTCAGCTTTTGGACCTGGGCATCCGCAACCACGGGAAATGAGAAGGCTGTCGAACACGGTCTGGCGTCCGTTTACAGACAAGCCGGATTGTTCCTGAACAACCAGGAAAATATGGTTTCGCATACCGGCGATTTTATGGGCACCGAAATCAATTCACAACGACAATTGTGGAGCGTTGCCGGTAATCTGGCTACGGTTTACCGCGTTATGTTCGGTATGAATTTTCTAAAGGACGGGATCGAATTCAGACCATTTGTGCCCAAAGCGTATCAAAGCAAAAAACGCCTTAAAAATTTCAGATACAGAAAAGCGACTTTTAATATTACCCTCAGCGGTTACGGGAACAAAATCGCGCAAATAACGCTGGACGGTCGGTTATTGGACAAACCCGTTATTCCCGCCGATCTCTCCGGAGAACATGAAATCGACATTCAACTTGCAAACAACGATTTAGAACCGGGTACTATTAATTTGGTCGGTGAAAGCTTTTCGCCGGCGACGCCTGTTCTGAATACGGACAATAATAAACTCAACTGGAAGGCAGTAGCCGGAGCGGAGAAATACGGCGTTTATAAAAACGGCGAAATGATTGCGTATGTTAACGCACTTGGTTTTGATGTTAATAAAGATGAAACGGCGGAATACCAGGTTTGCGCTATCGATGCGGACGGCGTTTCTTCTTTCCTCAGCGAACCGATCGAAGTGATAAACCCGGCGGAAGTGCGGATCATCGAAATAGAAGATTTTACCGCTCAATTTATGAATCGGTATAAAGGTTATTCGGGAAAAGGCTACTTAAAGTCGGACAAAGAGCAAAATATCGTCTTCAAATTGACATTAAACGTGCCAAAGGAAGGCGACTATAAAATCGATTTACGCTACGCAAACGGAGAGGGTCCGATTAATACGAATAACAAATGCGCCATACGTAGTCTTTATGTTGACAACGAGCGTATCGGCGCGATGGTTTTTCCGCAGAGAGGAAACGAGGTTTGGGATGACTGGGGCTACAGCAATGCGCAGAAGGTACATTTGTCAGAGGGAAAACATGTTCTTGAACTGCGCTTTGATCCTTCCGACGAAAATATGAACGGCAAGATCAATCGGGTATTTCTTGATCACCTGAGAGTACGCTTTGTTTCGGAAAAATAGAAAGCTTCGAAAATCCGGAAGCCACGCTATCCGGACTTTTCCGTATTGAAATAGCTTTGAGAAAATAACGATCCGGTTTCTAATTTAAAGGAGAATCAGAAAGGGATTTTATGCAGTTTTCATTTATTGATTACATCGTCTTTGTCGGCTATCTGCTTGGTATTATCGTGCTGGGATTATGGGTGTCGCGAGATAAGAAAGGGCATCAAAAAGATTCCAAGGACTATTTTTTAGCCAGCAAGTCTTTGCCGTGGTGGGCAATCGGGACTTCTCTTATTGCCGCAAACATTTCAGCCGAGCAGTTTATCGGGATGTCCGGTTCCGGTTTTGCGGTCGGGCTGGCAATAGCTTCTTATGAGTGGATGGCTGCAATAACGCTTATTATTGTCGGTAAGTTTTTTCTCCCTGTTTTCATTGAAAAACAGCTTTACACAATTCCTGAATTTATCGAACAACGCTTCAGCACCAATTTAAAAACAATTCTGGCTGTTTTTTGGATAGGGCTTTTTATTTTTGTGAATCTGACGTCGGTTTTATTTCTGGGGGGAAAAGCCATTGATACTATCCTTGGGAACGGCGACGGCAGCATGATTATATATGCGATTCTTGGTCTGTCTTTTATAGCCGTTGCCTATTCTTTGTATGGCGGACTCTCCGCGGTCGCCTGGACAGATGTGGTTCAGGTTGCCCTTTTGATTATCGGCGGACTGATCACATCCGTGTTCGCATTAAATTACGTTACTCCGGACGGCGGAGTTTTGAACGGCTTATCTCATGTTTTTAATACGGCTGGCGAAAAATTCCACATGATACTCAAACGGGACAATCCCGAATATTTTAATCTGCCGGGCGTTGCGGTGCTGATCGGCGGCATGTGGGTGGCTAATTTATACTATTGGGGATTTAATCAATATATCATTCAGCGCACGTTTGCCGCAAAGTCATTAAAAGAAGCACAACGCGGAATTGCCTTTGCCGCATTTTTAAAGATTTTGATTCCTTTGATCGTAGTTATTCCCGGTATTGTTGTTTTTGTATTGTACAGTCAGCCTGAGGGCACCACGGTAATGAACGGCATCCGTGAAGCTTTCAGTAACGGAAGCGGCGGAATTAACTATGATAAGGCGTATCCCTGGCTGATCAGGGTTTTTGTTCCGACAGGACTCAAAGGATTGGTTCTGGCGGCATTAACCGCAGCCATCGTTTCATCGCTGGCATCGATGCTGAATTCCACCTCAACCATTTTCACGATGGATATTTACAAGCCATATATCAACAAAGAAGCTTCTGAAAAGAGCCTGGTGAGGGTCGGCAGGATAACCGCTTTTTTCGCGTTGGTTATTGCGGTTATTATGGCTCCGGTTATGGGTAATATCCCGCAGATGTTTCAATATATTCAGGAATACACCGGTCTGGTCAGTCCGGGAATTCTGGCTGTGTTTCTAATGGGTTTGTTCTGGAAAAAAGCGACGAATAAAGCGGCAATAGTGGGCGTTCTCTCTTCAATTGTAATCGCTCTGCTGCTTAAAAGTCAGGCAGTTGATTTGCCCTGGATGGACCAAATGTTATACACGATGTTGATCAGCATGGTGATTATTGCCGGCGTAAGTATTACAACATCGGAACAGGTAGATGATCCTAAAGGCATCGAGCTTACTTCCGGTTTGTTTAAGACAGGGCATGTTTTCAATATCAGCGCTTACGCCATACTGATTATTCTTTCTGTTTTGTACGCGGTATTCTGGTAAACGGGGCAGTACTTGCCTTATTAACAAACCGTTACATGGGCTATTCGTCGAAATTGTCTGAACCATGATTAAAAGGATTTAAGGATTACCATGATTTAAATCGTGCCTGAAATTGAAAAATTTAGAAAGTATGGCAGAGCGGGAAATCAAGTAAATCCTTTAATCCCAAAAATCAAGGTTCAGACAAAGAAAATTTTT
>JAADIP010000097.1 GCA_013151275.1 Calditrichota bacterium
TGTCAGAACCGCAGATTTATGCGATTAATCTGATTGCGCTGATTTTTTAATACTTGCGGTGTTTCCAATTTATGCCATTTAATCAGATGAATCAGCGGTTCAGATTTTTTGCTGCCTAACTCTAAAATCTTGCAGTTAATAAAACAGCTCAAAAACAGCGCGAGGAAGCCTAAAAAACAGATTCGCCGCCGAGCTTGACACAGGCATCAAATATAGGAGCTCGGGTTATCGTAGTTTGCCGGTCTGTCTATGCGCATGCTCGATGTTTAATAATTTATCTTATAGCCCATTTAACTTTATATGTGGATGGCTTGTCTGTGTCAGATTATTCACTTGTCAAAAAACATTAGTGGATCCGTCAACTTATACCAAATATTCTCAATTTAAAAACCTTTATGCTGAACTGTGTTTCAGACGTTCGGCTATCCATATCTTTATTATTGATTGTCTGGTCACGCCTAATCTCTTAGCTTCTTTATCCAGAGATTTTATCATCCAAATCGGAAAATCAACATTGACGCGCTTTTGTTCCAGTCCCGGTCTCCGCGCCTTTTCCAGATCAAAATATTCGGATATGTCTTCTCCGTTATCAAATTTTTTGTCAAATTCTTCAGCTTTCATATATTTCTTTTTCATTCTTTCTTGCCCTTCTTACAGATATTAATCTTATTTTATTTTTACGATATGTAAAAATTGCTGTCCAATATTCATTTTCAAGTTTGGCTATTAAAACAAACCTCGGTTCATCCAAATATTTTGTAGGGATTTCAATCCTGTCGGGATCATCCCATAATTTTTGAGCTTCGATAAAATCAATTCCGTGTTTTTCTTTATTTGTTTTGCTTTTATTCTGATTGAATTCAAATTCCATAATTGTATATAAATTATATATTTTTTGTTCTATTATCAAACTGTTTTTATATTTATTCTGCTAAGTATTAGATTACCTCCGACACAGGCATTAAATATCGGAGCTCGCATTATCGTAATTCGGCGGTCATCTTTTGCGCCGAAATTAATGAGCAAATCGAAGGTTCACGGATAATTGATTGCCTGCTCTGAGAGAACATAGTTCAACGACTAATTGACACTAATCGCACATCCGATGATTTTTCCTGTTAATTCAGAATATTCGTATTTCTGTAAATCATTGTCAGAACCGCAGATTTATGCGATTAATCTGATTGCGCTGATTTTTTAATACTTGCGGTGTTTTTGGTTTAATGGTTAATCATCATAGTCCATGGTTTAATCATACGAATCAGCGGTTCAGACTTTTTGCTGCCTATCTCCTAAATCTTGCAGTTAATAAAACAGCTCAAAAACAGCGTGAGGAAGCCTAAAAAACAGATTCGCCGCCGAGTCCGTCATAGTTATTAAATATCAAAGCGCGCATTATCGTAATTTGGAGATCTATTTTTTGCGCGTGCTCGATGTTTAATAGTTTATTTCGTTAGCTGTTTTATCATACAATTAATAGTCGGTTTAATTATTTTGGAATTTTGCAGATGAACGGTTCATTATACATTGATTTGTAGCTGATTTCAATACGGACTCTGCTGTATATCTTCGGAAGAAGTTTCTTTAAATCATCTCTTTCATTCAAATAAATCCTAAAAATATTTTTTCTTTCACTAGCTCTTATCGTCTTTCCTGAATAAATACCGCTATGAGATAAATCTCGATCATTAAGACCTAATTTATCAATAAATTCATCATATCCCGAAAATCCTGTATAATTAATCTCCTTACCGTCAACAAATATTTTTTTCCCGGTTATTATTGCGGGACCTAAACCGTTATTCATCAATACATAGCCAAAACTATTTTTGCCGGATTCAAAAATTATCTCAAGTCTTGGTCTGACTGATAATCTATTATGCTTTCTGGTTTCAATACCCTGCCAAGTGGTGACAACTATTGAAGCCAAAGCGATGATTATTGCAGATAAAGAAACAATTGTGTCTGTTGATATTTTAACGCTATGTTTAGTCATGTAATTTTCCTGATCTTTTGTTTTACAATAACTAATATGCGTTGGGCAGTTAACCACAGAACCTCGCGTTTAGCAAGATATCTAAAAAACAGATCCGCCGTGGATTCAAAACAAGAAATTAAATATCAGAGCTCGCGTTTTCGTAATTTGGCGATCCTTCTTTGCACCCGTTCGATGTTTAATAGCTTATTTTTTAATGCGAATAATCTGCAACCAAACTTTTTATATCTTCTTCTAATTTTAAAATGTCTTCAGTTGCGGTATTCCAAATAACTTGAATATCAACACCAAAGTAATCGTGAATTAATTTATCGCGCATACCTGCCATAAAACGCCATGGGATCCAAGAATAATTCTCCTTTACTTCTTTGGGAATTTTCTTTGTGGCTTCACCAATTATCTCTAAAGCTCGAATTACTGCATATTGAGTTTTTTATCTTCTTCTTTCATAATATTGATTGGGCTTCAGATAATATTCTTTTTCCGATATTTGGTTTTAATGAGTTCTTCATCACCAAATCAACTTTTATTTTAAGCAAGTCACTTAAATAATCTTCCAATTCAATAAATTTAAATAAAGAAGGTGGCTTCGTAAAAGTAACTAAAATATCAATATCACTTTTTGCTCTCTGTTCATTACGAACATAAGAACCGAACAATTCAAGAGTTGCAACATTATACTGAGATCTTAATCTGGGCAATTCTTTTCTTAGTAGATTTTTTATATTTTCTATTTGTTTTTTCATACTACAAAAATGCTAAAATATATTTTGAATAGCAAATTTTATGAAAGTGTTTAACCCTTAAATCTCTCGGTTAACAAGACTAAAAAGAGTACAAGGAATCCGAAAAAACAGATCCGCCGTGGATTCAAAACAAGAAATTAAATATCAGAGCTCGCGTTATCGTAACCTGGTGATCTGTTTGTGTAGTTGTTCGATGTTTAACACTTTTTTGTTAGCCGTTATTTTATTCCCATATTTTTTACGATCATTGCATCAGTTGTCTGACGGCAGCGCAGATGCGCTCTTTGTTGGGGAGAATCCGGTCTTCCAGATGACGGGCATAGGGAATGGTGGTCTGAGTGCAGACGCGGGCATATTTGCAGGATATACCAGCCTCCGAGACCACCGCCGACAATTCCCCCGAGAGACCAAAGCCCTGGTAATCTTCATCTACCACCAACAAACGCCCGGTCTGTGCGACCGTTTCGCGGACTGCCGTAATGTCCGGGGGAGAGACGGTTCGCAAGTCCAGCACACCCGCCGAAATCCCTTCCGCCTCAAGGACTTGCGCGGCTTCCAAAGCGCGGTGCACGCCCACTCCCACGCTGACGATGGTTACATCATTCCCTGTCCGGCGAAGGATGGCTTTACCGATAGGGAGGGGTTCCCAATTTTTAGGCACGGCGCCTTTTGCTCCCTCTGCAGGAATATCATACCGAACCGTTCGTCGCCCTCCCGAGCCCAGGAATTCGAGCCAGGTCTCCGAGAGGAGTTTATGCTCAAGGAAGATGACCGGACCATCGTGCTGGAGAGCAGCCGTCATCAGCCCGCCCGCGTCAGCCGGTGTGGACGGAACCACTACGGTCAGCCCGGGAATGTGCGCCAGCCAGCCCCACAAGGACTGCTCGTGCTGCCCGCCGTCTCCGTAACCGCCTCCGCAAGGCGCGCGCACCACAACGGGCGCGGTCCATTTGCCGCCTGAAAACGCTTCAACTTTGGCGGCATGGTTGAGCAGCGCATCCATACAGACGCCTAAGAAATCCACCATGTACATTTCAACCACCGGACGTAAGCCAGCCATCGCCGCCGCTACGCCTGCTCCCAGAAAAGCGCTTTCACTGATGGGGGTACCCCGCACGCGTTCGGGGCCAAAGCGCACCAGCAGGTTACGCCGCAGTAACGGAACGTCCTCGCCCAATAGAATAATGCGCGGGTCATTTGCCATAGCCTGAGCGAGCGCATCATCAACAGCCTGCGTGAAAAACAAGGTTCTCATGACGGCGCCTCCGCCAAGGAAGACGCAAGCACCTGGTTTATCTCCTGCTCGATTTGGTTTTCCAGCTCCTGCAAACGTTCCGGATCAGACAGCAGGTTTTTGCGCGCACGCCGGAGCGGATCATTGGTCGAATCCCGGCGAGGATCGCGCAACGTTGAGAGCACAGACGAAAGAACTGTTTTCAGCCCAGCCATGCGTTCGCGAAAAGCAGCTCCGCCGGGCTGCAGGAATGAGTATGTGAGCGGAATGGCGATTTCAGGCATTTCTTTAAGCGGATTGCGCGTGAGCCTTATCAGTTGAAAGCCCAAAAAGTGTCCTTCTAAATGCACGCATCGGGCATGCAGGAAGGTAGGTCCTTTGCCGGAACGGGCGCGTTCAATTGCCGAATGTGCAGCCTCCCACACCTCGGATACATCGCAACCGTCAACTTCAACAGCGGGGACGCCCAACCCGCGCGCTCGTTCGTTCAAATTCCCACCGGTCATACTTTCGGATTTAGTGGTTATGGACCAGCCGTCATCTTTGCAGACAAACAGCACGGGCAAATTCCAGACCGAAGCCAGGTTTAGCGATTCCGTCAACATGCCCTGATTCATTGCCCCTTCCCCGAAAAAGGCAACTGCGATTGCGCCGGGATTGGAGTATTGTGCCGATAGCGCGAAACCGGCTGCGGTCGGACCTTCTGCGCCTACAATTCCTGAAGAAGCGGCGAGGTGTTCTTTGGAAAACAGGTGTAAATGCCCGCCCATGCCGCCGCACAAACCGTCCGGGTAACCGAGCAGTTCGCGCAGGATAAGTACGGGCTCTACGCCGCGCATGAGCAAAGCCGCGGTGCCGCGATGATCCAAAGCCATGGCGTCGCCATCCCGTAATTGAGTAACAACGCCGGCGATAATGGCTTCTTCGCCTGTTCCGAGATGCATTTCACCCGAAATCAAGCCGTCATGCCAGAGTTTTGCAATTGCTTCTTCGAACAAACGGCTTTTCAGCATGAGGGCATAAAGCGACCATAAATCGGTTTTCATAATAACCTCTGAAAATTGTCGTCGAACACCGCGGTTAACAAGACAACTAAAAAATAGCACGAGGAATACGAAAAAACAAATTCTTAGACGAATCCGAAACAGACATTAAATAGCGAAGCTTGCGTTACCGTAATTTGGCGGTTCTTTTATGCACCCGCTCGATGTTTAATACTTTATTTTGTTGTGGTCGCCTGTGTTTTACCGACATTGCACAAAACGAAGATTTCTTCTTATCCGCCATCCAAATGAATAAAAAGCAAAAAAGATAGGGAAGCGTGGGCTTAAGTTCAACACGGGCTTGTCATAGCGTAAGCGAATATCCCGATATATCGGGACAGCCGGACGCCGATTTAAAAGGTGAGCCTGCGGCTATTTATTGAATAGCGTCCGGTGCAAAGCCTATTCGTTAGTTAATATTTGAGATAATTCTCTCCGCCAGACTCCTTTT
>JAADIP010000098.1 GCA_013151275.1 Calditrichota bacterium
AAAACTATTTTTTTTAACAATGAAAACTACAAATTCAAGCGCTTCCGGGCTCCCTTTTCCGCGGATTTTGCGGAAGGTCGGCGCGGTGAGCGTTAATAATTTTCGGTTGATTCGGATTACTCCGAACCGCGGGTAAGAACAGCTTCTCTTTACTTTGCGGAGACGGAGCATGGCTGGGAGAAGGCGGAAAAATTAATAGGAATAAACGACTATGGACTGGATGTTAATTCTGTTTTTGATTATCGTGCTGGCATATTTTACGATTCTACATTTTGTTTTTTGGGGATTGAAAAGACTGCCCGTAAAAGAAAAAACAAACTATCCCTCCGTGTCCGTCATCATTGCCGCCCGCAACGAGGCTAAACGCATCGAACCGACTTTGAAATCGCTGGAAGGGCTGAATTATCCGCAGAAGCAATTCGAAATAATTTTTGTGGACGACGCTTCGACCGACGAGACGCCCGCAATTATTTCCGAATATTGTAAAAAACATTCCAACTGGAAACTCATCCGTCTCACCGAACGCGACGATTTTGCCAGCGGTAAAAAACGGGCGTTAAAAGAAGGAATTAAACACGCGAAGGGCGAAATCATTTTTACGACAGACGCCGATTGCGTTGTGCAGCCCGATTGGCTGAAGTACATGACCGCCTATTTTGAGCCGGAGGTCGGAATGGTGTTGGGCTATTCGCCCGTTAAACGTTTTAAAGGCTGGATGAATTACTTATTACAGTTCGATAATTTGTTTTCGGCTATTGTCGCCGCGGCGCCTGCGATGTGGGGTTTTCCTTTAACCAGCGTGGGACGGAATTTAGCTTACCGCAAATCGGCGTATCAGGCAGCGGGCGGATTTGACGCCTTGAAAAATTATCGCAGCGGAGACGATGTCTATTTAACCGAACGCTTCCGGCAAAAAAGCGGAGATAAAATTACCTTCTGCGCCCATCCGGCAACCTTTGTGGAAACTCTGCCGCCCACCGCCTTTAAACAATTCTGGCATCAGCAAATCCGCAAGAACAGCAAAACGCTGCGCAAAAGCTTCAGCACAACGCTCGCCTCGTTATTTGCGTTTGCGGTTTATTCCTATTTGTGGGCGTTCCCTTTGGTTAAACCGGAATATTTAAACGTCTGGCTTGCGGTTATTGCCCTGAAATTGCTGCTTGAATTTCTGATTCTCTCTAAAGCCGCGAGCATTTTCCGCAGACGATGGTTAATTCCGGCGTTACCGGTTTTCCAGTTTGTGTATCCCGTATTTATTACTTTTTTTACGATATTGGGCGCATTGCAAATTTATCAATGGAAAAAAGATTGATAAATCGCTAAATTCAAAACGCGCGTTGCAGTTGACCCGAATTAATATTACCGGCGGAAGGTTGAATCCGGATGAAAGAGATGCTGAAACAAAAATTCACCTTTGTTTTAAAATATTTTGTCGGATTTGCGTTGCTGATCTGGATTCTTGCCCGGATCGACCGGCAACAGATGCTGCAGACCCTGCTTTCAATTAAAATCGATTCGCTTTTGATTGTTTTAGCCTTGTCCGTTGTGAACCTGACCGTTCAGTACCGGCGCTGGAAATTTTTGATCGAACAGCAGTCAAGCGATTTTAACGCGCGCGATCTGATTCCCTCGTTCTTTGCCGGATTCACGTTACGGTTAATTTTGCCCGGCGGGCACGCCGAGATCAGCAAGGTGTTTTTGCTGCCCGGTAAAAAAAGCGGAAAAGTAATGGCTTTTGCCGTGGAAAAATTCTTCCAGACTTATGTGAAATCCGTTCTTGTTTTAGCGGGATTGCCTTTTCTTTTTCCCGCGCAGCGCTGGATTTTTATCGCACTGCTTTTTTTGGCTGTCGCCGTTTATCCCTTTTTACCGCGATTATGGAGAACAAAAATTTTCCGAAAATTTCAGGAAAAAGAGGTGAATTATCATCGAATTTTTTTGCGCGCTTTGTTGTATTCGCTGGGAGTTTTTATCTGTCTGATTCTGCAATATTACGTTTTGTTAAACGCCGCCCATAGTATTGAATTCAATCAAACCATGCTGGTGGTAATTTACATCTGGGGTGCGGGATTAATTCCGGTTTCGGTTTCGGGATTGGGAGTGCGGGAAAATATCGCCGCCATTCTGCTAAAGCATTACGGAATTCCGGCTTCGACCGCGGTGGGACTGTCGTTGTTTGTCTTTTTTATTAACGCAATTATTCCGGCGCTTGTGGGAATATTTTTTCTTTACCGCAGGCAGCACCATTTTAAGGACGCTCAAACAACGCTGAAGAAGGTTTCGAATCAATTGTACGAATACGGGAAAAAGCAATTTTATAAACGGTGACCGCAGATGACCACAGATGACACTGATTTCGGACCACAGATTACGCTGATTTCGCTGATTGAATTAAGGTGCTTTTGATTTTTTAGCGTTTAAAATAGTAGAGTTTGTTTATTTTTCAATTTCAATTATTTTATTATTCTTTGAGCGCTTTGTGACTTCTTGGTGCTCTTTGCGGTTATAATTTTCCGCAGATTAGGTTGAGGTTTTTTGAGGTTTTAGTGCTTAAATAAGAGAAGTTTGAGATGAATAAGTTATTGAGTATGAATTTTTACGGAATCATTCTCGGAATAGTTTTAATTTTGGGAACGGCGTCGGCTCAATCCGTAAAAATCGACAAGATTTTGGACGGTAACCGCTTTTTAACCTCATCAGGGCAGGAGGCGCAGTTGGCTTATGTGATTTCGCCGTCCGTTCGCTCCGCCGATCCGCGCGAAGCAAACTTAGCCCGGAAAATCATGGCTTATGCCGAAAAGATTTTCAAAGAAAAGCGCACGGAAATTATTCCGGTAGGAACCGCCGAGGACGGCGCGCTGCTGATTCTGGTTTATCAAAAATTTCCCTTACAACGAATAAATGTGAACCTCGAATATCTGCGAAAAGGGTACGGGAAATTTGATCCTTCCGCAAAAGTGAGCGACAGTACCGAATACCTGAAAGCGCAGCAGAAGGCAAAATCACAAAAATTAGGCATCTGGAATCTGGATGCTTACCGTGTCCGATACATTAATCCCTACCATTATCTGCGCGTTACAGCCGGATTTATTCCTTTGGAAAAAAACGAAATAATCAAATGGTATGCCATACCGTCCTTTACCGTTGGTTATCATTACGGGGATCTGCTGCCCGTATTGAATTATAAAGATTTTAAACTTTCGCTTTCCGCCCGTGCGGATACCTATTGGTTGATGTTTTTTCCGAACGCCAAGGCGGGACCGGAGATCAATATCAAAAACTTTTACGCTCGTTTTATGATTGGCGCAATGATCCCTTTAATGGGCTTTAACCATATTACAAGAGTAAATTTTCTGCTGCCTGTAAAGACGTTTGAAGCGGGTTTCAAAATAAAGAAAAAAAACGGGAATTGGATAGGATTGGAGTGGAGTTATAACCGAATCGGGGACGAGCGGGATGATCCGCTGACATTTATGCGCTTTATGATAGTTGTGCCGATTTTATAAATTTTAACGAAGCAGTCTCACGCTTCGGACGGGCGTGAAGTGGGAGGAGACGGTATCTTGCCGAATTCTGAATCGAAAAAAGGAAGAAAGACGATCGGAAGAATATGATTCGTAAGCTTTTAGATAAACTCACCTTTTCCGTGGTTCCTTTTAAAGCGGCGCTGCGGTCTCTTTTTATTTTTCGGGTGTCTCACACTCCGCGGCGCATCTGGAATTTGTGGAAAATTTTATTTTCCATGCAGATTTCACGCCTGCTGAAAACGCCTTTTGTTTGGGGAATTCCCCCCATGGTGATGATCGAACCTACCAATATCTGCAATCTTAAGTGTCCTATGTGTCCTTCGGGTAACGGAGACATGGCGCGCCCGCGCGGCAGATTAAGTCTTCGGAATTTTAAGAAATTACTCGATGACATCGGGCGGCATGTTTATCAAATTCAGTTCTGGAATCAGGGCGAACCGTTTTTGAATAAAGAATTTTTGGACATGGTGCGTTACGCAAAAAAATACGGAGTGATGACTCAAACTTCGACTAACGGTCATTTCATCCGTTCGCTCGAAGACGCCTTGAGCGTTGTAAATTCGGGACTTGATCAGATCATTTTTTCGCTGGACGGCACCAATCCCGAAACTTACGCCAAATACCGCGTCGGCGGGGATTTTAATATTGTGCTGAAGGCGCTGGAATTTCTGTCGCAGGCTAAAGAAGAATTGAAGAGTCGCACGCCGCTGATTGAGCTGCAATTTTTGGTGTTTAAACACAATCAGAACGAATTGGTGCGCATTGTGGAAATCGCTAAAAAAAATAAGGCGGAGCGAATCGCGTTTAAAACGGCGCAGATTTATTCCGACGAGCAGGGCTTTGAATTTTTACCCGGAGACGAATCTTTAAATCGCTACGAATACGACGGACAACATTTTAAATTGAAAAGCGAATTGCCGAATTGGTGTAAACGTTTGTGGCTGAACACGACGATTAACTGGGACGGATCGGTTAGTCCCTGCTGCTTTGATAAAGACGCCGATTTTGCCATGGCGTATTTGTTTGAGGAGAACATCCGCTTTAAGCAGGTTTTTAAGAATAAAAAGTACCGGGCGTTCCGGCGGAAGATTTTAACCGACAGGAAATCGGTGGAAATGTGCCGCAATTGCACGGAGGGAATGGAAGAACCTTACGCGCGCATTGTGGAGCTGAACGACGAGGCGTCGTTGCGGCGGTTTATCGCTGAACCGGATCAGCCGTTAGCGGAAGAAGCGTCTCCCGAAGCCTCAACGCGCTCCCGCACCAGAAGATAGCCCTTTAAAGGATCAAGCTCATCCCGCAAAAGCAATTCGGTTTTACAGGCTACCGCATCAATCAAAAGATCGTAGGTGTAAGCGACTTTGTGGAAGTCGAGCGCTTCCTGCGCCAGGCGGCTGAGGGTTTGGGCGTGCACTTTTTTGATCCCTAAATGACAGATGATTAAAGCGGCTGCGCGTCCGATTATTTTATCTTTCACCAAAAGCTCGGCGGGATCGATTTCGCTTTTCCGCAAAAAACGCTCCAACTCAAATAAGGGATGAAGCCATTTCTTGTCCGAAAAATACAGCAGTGTTTTTCCCCGATACACCTCGAGCGAATGCCGCATAAGATCGCGCCTTCCGAATTTCAAACCTGAGACAAGTTAAAAGGATTGACGATTTATGTCAATCTCCCCGTAAGGCGGCGAAACCGGAGATATTGAATTTTCTGAAATTACTCATCGGAAAATTAAGTTCAAAAAATAATCGTAAAACGACTTGTTATTCCTGTTCAATCCGCGGGAGAAAATAACCACCTGGCACACAAAGAAGTCACAAAGCGCACAGAGAATAAAATAAATTTTAAATTGCGATTGAAAATGAAACAGGTTCTCCTATTTTAAGGCACAAAAAATCCAAAAGATTCGATTTTATCAGCGAAATCAGCGAAATCAGGTTAATCTGCGGTCATCTGCGGTCATTTATTGCGTTGGATTTATGACCTTCTTTTCTCTAAATTTGCACTTTGTCAGCAACTGAGGTGAATTCATGTTACAGATAAGCAATTTGACTTATGCAATCGGTGAACGTTTATTGCTTGATCATATAAATTTATCCGTTCATCCCGGGCAGCGCATCGGTTTGGTGGGTCCGAACGGTACGGGTAAAACCACGCTGTTGCGGATTTTAGCGGGAGAACTCCGCCCGCTTTCCGGCGGCATTATCAAACCCAGAAATTACGGCATCGGTTATCTGCCGCAGGAGAATCTGGCGTTTGACAAAGGAACGCTTCTGGGAGCCGTTCTGGAAAGCAAAGCCGAGATTCAACAAATCGAACTGGAAATCCACAAAATTCAGCATCAATTGAGCAGCGGGCAGGAAAACAATTCCGCGCTGCTGAACCGGCTGGGTCATTTGCAGGATCGGTTTGCCATGCTCGGCGGGTACGAAATGGAATCGGAAGCCAAAAAGATTTTAACGGGTCTGGGTTTTAAAGAAAGCGATTTTTTCCGACCGTTAAAAGACTTTAGCGGCGGCTGGCGGATGCGCGCCTATCTTGCTAAAATTCTGCTGATTAAACCCGATCTGCTGCTTCTGGACGAGCCGACCAACCATCTCGATTTGCCTTCTCTGGAATGGATCGAAAACTTTTTGCGCACTTTTACCGGCAGCATGATCATCGTTTCGCACGATCGTTTCTTTCTGGATCGTCTTGCTCAGCACATCGCCGAATTATATCGCGGAACTTTAAAGCTTTACAGCGGGAATTATCGTTTTTACGAAGAAGAAAAGGCGAAAGAAGAAGAGCTCATTGTTAAAAAGTGGGAAGAGCAACAGGCTGAGATCGAGCGCATTCAACGCTTTATCGATCGATTTCGTTACAAAGCCACCAAAGCGGCGCAGGTTCAAAGCCGCATCAAGCGTCTGGAAAAATTGCAGCGCATCGAACTGCCGGACGCCAAAAAATCGATGCGTTTTAAAATAAAAGCCAATGTTTTTAGTTACAAGGATGTTTTGCAGATTAAAGATCTATCGTTCCGTTATTCGGAGAGTCAGGACTGGGTATTGAAGGATATCGACTTAAAACTTTACCGGGGAGAAAAGGTGGCGCTTGTGGGACCAAACGGCGCCGGAAAAACGACGTTGACGCGTTTGATTTGCGGAGAGTTAACGCCGGTAAACGGAACGGTAAAATTGGGCGAACATGTTAAGACAGGCTATTATGCTCAGCATCAGATTGATTCTTTGAATTTTGAGAACACCATGTTTGAAGAGGTCAGCGCGCACGCCGCGCCGGAATTCCGCACCAGAGTGCGGGATATTCTGGGCGTGTTCGGCTTTGGCGGAGATACAGTCGAAAAACCGATTTCCGTGCTTTCCGGAGGCGAAAAAGCGCGCGTATCGCTGGCTAAAATTCTCCTTTCGCCCGCCAACTTTTTGATCATGGACGAACCGACAAATCATTTGGATCTGAATTCCAAGGAAGCCCTGGAATACGCTCTTTGCGATTACGACGGAACTTTACTCATCATTTCTCACGACCGCTATTTTCTGGACAAATTGGTTCATCGGGTGTTGGAACTAAAAGACGGAGCGTTACATTTGTACGAAGGAAATTACAGCGATTATTTGCGTTTTAAAGAGCTCCGGTCGGCAGGTGAGCGGCAGGCGTTAAAAGAGGCGTCCGTCGGAGAAAAAAATCAACCGAAATCAAACGCCAAAAAATCCAAAGAACAAAAACGGCTCGAAGCGCAGGCAAGACAGGCGATAAGCAAACAGCGCAATTCCCTGCAAAAAGAGATCGGACAGTTGGAATTAAAAATTGAACAAGGCGACGAACGTAAAAAACAGCTTGAAGACCTGTTAGCCAGACCCGAAACGTATCAGAACAGCGAAGAGGTGGTTAGCCTGAAAAAAGAGTACGATCGTCTGACGGAAGATTTGCGGCAATGGGAAACACGATGGGAAGAGGCAAATTTGGAGCTGGAAGAGCTGCTTAAAAAATTGGAAGCCATGGCGAACGGGTAACGAGCTATTAATTGATTTTTCTAAAAACTCGGCACGTTTTGACGATAGAGAAACAAGAGTCAAGGGACAAGGAACAAGGATCAAGGGTCAAGGGGCAAGGGGCAGGGACGGGATGCGTGATGAGGGACAAAGTGACAAAGTAACAAAGTGACAAAGTAACAGAGTAACAGAGTAACAGAGTTACAAGTGACGAGATTAGACGTTTAATTATTTAATTTAGAGCAAAAAATAGGTGTTAGAAAGCGGAAAGCCGTGACGAGATATCGGGGAAGTAGCTTAACGCTTAACGAAAAGCGAAAATGTGTTTTGGATATTCAGAGATTGCGCGGCTTGTTTATAAAGACCCCCCTTGCCTTCGGCGTTCCCCCTTTTGAAAGGGGGGAAATAAAAAGGGGATCTTCAACGTAGAATAAAGAAAAATATGCGTGATAATCGACAGATTAACAAAGCCGTGACGCATGATGTGTAACGAGTGACCGGAGAAACCGCTTAACGCTTAACCCTTACACCCTTAACCCGTTCAAAGCTGTTGATAAATATGAACAAACAAAATGACTTTTCGGATTTAAAAGTTAAATCGGTGCGCGGCATTAAGTGGCAGGTCAGCACGGAAATAGTGGCGCGCGTGATTCAACTGTTAATCACCATTACCTTAGCCCGGCTTTTGCTTCCCTCGGATTTCGGCTTGATCGGAATGGCGCTGATTTTTACGCAATTGGCTTACGTCCTTTTTGATATGGGTCTTAGCACCGCTCTTATTCAGAAAAAGAATCCCGAAAAAGCCCATTACCGCACAGCCTTTACGGTGTTTATCGGGATGGCGATTGTCTTTTATTCTCTAATCTTTTTTCTTGCGCCTCTGTTTGCCGAATTTTTTAAAAATCCGGTATTAAAACCGATTTTGCGCTGGCTGGCGTTAATCTTTTTTTTCTACGCATTACGAGCCGTCCCCACGGTAAAGTTAACGCGCGGCATGCGTTTTAAGGCACTGGGCGTAATTCAATTTTTTTCGGTATTGGTTTACGGAAGTATCGCCGTTATTCTGGCTTTAAGAGGCGAAGGGGTCTGGAGCTTTGTTTTCGGCATCATCGGGCAGGAAAGCGTTTTAACATTATTGTCAATTCTTGCGGCTGGTAAAATTTATCTTCCGGGCTGGAACTCCGAAAAACTGCGCGAACTGATTTCTTTTGGCAGCCAGGTACTGGGCACAAGAATCATCGGTTATTTAAACGTGAATCTTCCGAACCTGATAATCGGTCGCTGGTTAGGAACAACGGCTCTCGGATTTTATTCCGTGGGATATCAGTTGGTGGATTTTCCTGTTCAGCGTATTTCCAAAAACGTGCTGCGGGTGATGTTTCCCGCTTTCTCCAAAATTCAGGATGAGCAGCAGCAGTACCGCCAGCTTTACAAAGATACGCTCAAAGGATTGTCGCTGGTCATTTTTCCTGTTTTTGCCGGAATGGTATTGGTCGCGCCGGAATTCGTGCGCATATTTTACGGAACAAAATGGGAAGCGTTAATTCCCGTTTTACAGATTTTGACCGTCGTCGGATGGTCGCGTTCGCTTTGGACAATTAGCAGCGTTGTCTTTCTGTCAAAGGGAAAACCCAAAATAGAATTAATTATCAATTTGATTTATTTCTCCTTTCTGACTTTGGGTCTGCTGCTTTTTTATTCGAAAGGTTTAATCGCCGTAATAACCGTTATGTCCGTTTTGATTTTTTTATTTGTGATTGTCACCGTGGTGGCAACTCTTAAGCTAATTAAGCTTTCATTTAAAGAATGGGCTGAATTGCTGAAGATTCCGCTGACGGGAACCTTGAGTTTCAGTCTGGCGATAGTAATTTTGCGTTTGTGGGTATTCCCGTCCTTTAACCCGGTTCTTAGGCTGTCGCTGATTATTTTAATCAGCGTGGCAATGTACATATTTATTGTTGTTCGTTTTGATCCGGTTGCGGTGGAACGTTTCAAAAAAGTTATCAAGCCAAAATCATGAGAATATCGCGGGTTGAATTTTCAGTCGCCATAGTGGGCGCCGGACCAGCCGGAAGTTCCGCAGCCCTCCGCTTTAAGCAGCTTGGAGCGGATGTGGTTTTGATTGATCGCTTTGTCTTTCCCAGAGAAAAGGTTTGCGGCGACGGCATTCCGGAGAAGGCGTTAAGGTTGGCTTATGATTTGGGCTTCGGAACGGAAGATTTTTCCGACGCCGGAAATCCCGTTAAAAAAATGCATATTTACGGACCCGGCGGACAAAGCGTTGTTTTCGGCGAAGACCGCGCCGATGCCGCGGCTAAGAGTTTTTGCATCAGCCGGAAGATTTTCGACAACATTCTTTTCCAAAAAGCAGCCTCTCTGGTCGATCGGGTTCTTATTCCCTTTAACCTGGTGAATCTCAAACGAGTCGGTGATAAGTGGAATCTGGAATTAAAAGAAACGGACGGTGATCGGACGCTCGATGTAAAAGCGCATCTGCTGATCGGAGCCGACGGCGCGAATTCCGTGGTCGCCCGTAAAACCGGTCTTTTTAAAGAAAGAAAAGAACCCCGGTTCTTGGGATTGCGCTGCTATTTTATCGGCGGTCCTTTTGAACAGGCTGTTTACATCTTTTACGACCGAGCCGCTCTGCCGGGTTATTGCTGGATTTTTCCGGTGTCAGAAAATCTGGCAAACGTGGGAATCATGATTTTTCCCAAAGACAGAAAGGGAAATCCGCAGAATGTGCGCAGTATATTCGAAAAAATAGTTCAACAAAACAAAGAAATACGTCGATTACTGAAAGGAGCCAAGCCAAAAGGAGAATGCGGTATCGCGTTGCTGCCCCTCGGTGCTTCTTCGGAAAAAAGAACGGATGACGGTCTGATATTAATCGGCGACGCGGCGGGATTTGTTAATCCCATGACAGGAGGGGGAATTTACAACGCCATGCTTAGCGGAATTACGGCTGCTCAAATCGGCGCAAAGGCTCTTGTCGAAAAAGATTGTTCCCGTAAAAGATTACGGGAATATGAAACATGGTGGCGGAAAAATCTGTTGCCCGGATTTCGGTTTGCTCAGGCGTTTCAAAAATTCCTGAATTCGAATTTCAGGTCAAATTGGTTGTTTAACAGAATCCGTCGCAACGGGATTTTGGCTGCATTTTTTATTGCCGTTTACGGACAACCGTTGTCCAAATTTGTACTTTTACAGCCGCATTTTTGGATCAAAATAATTACGGCTGGGTTGAAAAACTCGAAAAGGAAGTGAAAGGTTTTTCGGCAATTGCTTCCGATGTAACCGCAATCACAGCAGTTTTGATCATTTGTGGTATTTTATTCTAAAACAAAGGCTATTTAATGAACTGGAAAAAGAAAATTCTGTTTTTAATAATACCTGTGCTGGGCATTGCCCAAACCGACCCCATTCAATGGCAAAAACATATTATCTCCGACACGTTAACCGGAGCTAAAAAAATCGCCGTAGCCAATGTGGATCGGGACGCCGGGCGCAATATGGATGTTGTTGTTACGAGCAATCCCGAAGCCGACGGTCCGGAAGATTCCGCCAAACCCAACGTGATCTGGTTTAAGAACCTCGGCGCGCAGCAATTTGAGCGGCATGTGGTCGATTTTTTGCTTACCGGCGCCAGAGGATTGGCTGTGGGCGATCTTACCGGCGACGGTTACCCGGAAATTGTGGCTGGCTCCAGAGCGGATACCAGCCGATTATATTGGTATCTGAATGACGGAACGCCCGATAACGGTCCGTGGGTGCGCACGGCAGTCGGAGGTCGTGCGCCTAACAGATACGCCATTTCCATTGTCGATCTGGATCAGGACGGTTACGTTGATATTGTGGACGGATTCGGCGACGATGCCAATAACAGGAGCGCAAACAGCGGCGTGGTTACGGATTCCGTTCGATTTTTAAGGAATACCGGTCGATCGGATACTTTGATTTTTGACCCGCGGCTGGTAGTGCAAATATCATCGCCCGCGGGAATTGCCGTCGGAAAATTTGATCAGGATAACGATTTTGACGTAGCGGTGCTTTCATGGGTGGATTATGTCTCTTTAATTCCGCAGCAGGGCGAGACGTTAAAATGGTGGGCTCAGCAGGTTGATACCTCTTTTGTCGAACAACAGGAGCTGCTCGATTACTACGGCGGCAACGACCTGAAGGCTGTTGATCTGGACGGCAACGGTACGCTCGATATTGTTGCCGCGGGATACAAAACCGGCACTCTGGATTGGTGGCAGAACGACGGAAACGGACTTTTCTCTAACCGCACAATTATCGATCTGAATCTGGTTAATCCGCGCCATCTTGCCGTGGGTGACTTTGACGGCGACGCGGATGTTGATATCGCCCTTACGGTGGATGAAGCCAATACGGTTTACTGGTACGAAAACGACGGAAGCCAGAATTTTACCCGACACGCCGTCGATACGCTTTTTACCTACGCTTATTTTGTCTGCTCGTCGGATCTTGACGGCGACGGCGATCTGGATTTGCTGGGAACGGCACAGGACGCGGCGCAGCTTGCCTGGTGGGAAAACAACTTAGCCGAAGAGCAGTCGGTGGCTTCCGGTTCGCCCGACACCGTGATTTTTTATCAGGGAAAGGTAAAAATTAAATACGATTCTCCTTATCCCGGCGGCTTGACCTCTGTTTTTTTTAATCAGGGAGAAAATCACGATACCCTGTCTTTGAACGCGGGTCTGGAAAAAATAGCCAAAAGCGGGTTTTACACAATTGTTTCTCATGCGGTCAGTTATTCCGCGACTCTGGTTTTCAGATACGACAGCCTTCCTCAATGGCAAAATCTCTCTTCCGATGAAAGTCTGCTGCGTATTTGTTTTTGGAATGACTCCGACGCGGTAAACACAAAATGGGAAATTGCCGGTTCTCCCGATCAATTGGTTGACACCGTAAAAAACACAATAACGGTTTTCGGGATAAACACTGAGCTCCATAAATATTCTAACTTTACATTGGGCGTGGCAACGGGTCCGAGTTTTGCCGGAAGAACGCGACCTGAATTTAGACCGGGTACGGTTAAGCATTTTAATTATCCCAATCCCTTTAACAGCCAAACCTGGATTCAATTCAACATTCCCGAGCAAGGAATAACCTATTCGGCTGACGTGCGGGTGAATGTCTTTAACATGCTGGGACAAAAAATCCGAACGCTTTTTGAGGGAGAGCTGACGCCCGGAACATATCGCCTGCTGTGGAACGGGAAGAATGAACAGGGACATTCCGTAAGCAGCGGATGGTATTTTTATCGTTTGAAAATGGGAAAAAGGGAATTTTCCGGACGGTTGTTGCTAATTCGCTAAAATATTTTGCGCGTTTTGTTTGATCATTGCGCGTAAAGGAATAATTTGCTTCTTGTTTGGATTCTAAAGTTTAAAGAACTTTTAAAAAGTGAAATAACAAAATTTTTTCGGATTTTGAAAATCCGCAGCCCATTCCATAACCGCTTCTACGTATTGCGGGAGAAAAGGTAATGGATCGGGCAATGTTTATTTAATTGTATGAATATCTGCGTGTAAAGAAGCGCAAAAATTTTTTACGATTTAAGTTAGTAAAGCCAATTCAAGGGAGTTTATGCGATTGCGTCGGTTAAAGAAATTTCCCTGTTTTTTGAAATTAACGCTCTCGTTGGGCTTGATTTCTTCCTTATTGATTCCTTCGGACGGTTACGGTCAAAGCGCGACTTTTTCAGCCAGGCAGGTAATTGACGACGATCTGGAAAAAGCCAAAAAGAATGTGGTAATCGATATTGATCTGGATAATGACCGTGATATTATTTGTACCGCGAATCCCGAAGGAAGCGCGGGCGCCGAAGATGACGCCGGCTTGAATGTCGTCTTGTATTTAAACGACGGCGCGGAGAGTTTTACCCGCAAAACCATCGATTATCGATTCAGAACCGCCCGGGGACTGGCTGCGGGCGATTTAAACGGCGACGGCTACCCGGATGTGGCGGTCGGCAATTCAAATGTGGATAGTTCGCTGGTGTGGTATGTAAATCCGGTTACCGATTATAACAGCCGCTGGCGAAAGTATCAGGTTGGCGTCGCCGCCCCGTTTAATTATATTGTCTTGATTTACGATCTGGACGGCGACGGAAATCCGGATATTGTTGACGGGATGGGCGACGCGGCTTTGGGCAATCCCGTCACTGGAGATTTTATCCGCTGGCTGAAAAGCGACGGCGGCGTTATTCCTTCTTTCACCGAAAATCAGTTGATCAACTATCAATCGCCGTCGGGTATTGCCATCGGAGATTTTGACGGCGATACGGACGACGACATCGCGGGCATGGGTTGGACAGACTACTCCAGTCTTACCGCTTCCACCGATGAAGATGTCCGCTGGTGGGCGCAGGCTTCGTTAAGCTCCTGGAATCAGCAGGAAATCATCAAAACGGCTTACGGCGGAAACGATATTCAGGCAGCCGATATTGACAACGACGGCGATATAGACCTCCTGGGCGCCGGGTATAAAAATCAAAGCGTGGACTGGTGGGCTAACGACGGAACGGGACTTTTCGGGAGCAGCATGTTCACCATTCGTTCCAGCTTTCAATACGCGCGCAATGTGCAGGTTGTGGATCTGGACGGCGACGCGGATCTGGATGTGGTTAGCTGCGCCGATTCGGATAATCTGGTGGTCTGGTTCGAAAACGACGGAAATCAGAATTTTACCGAATACACGATTGACAATTCGTTTACTTACGCCTATTTTGTCACCGCAAACGATCTGGACGGCGACGGCGATATCGATATTATCGGCACGGCGGAGCAAGCAGTTGAAACGGGCGGTCTTGTTTTGGGACAGCTTGCCTGGTGGGAAAATTATCAGGCTGAAGAACAGACCATTGCCAGCGGCGATCCGGCTCCGGTTGCTTTCAACAGCGGAAAGGTGGTAATCGACTATCAGAGCGGTTACACCGGAGGTAACACAACGGTTTTTTACAATCACGGATCAAATTCAAACCGGTCAAAAGTCGGCGCGGGAATAAATCACATCGCGGTTTCGGGCTTTTACACAATTACCACCAACGCCGGCACCTACGACGCAACCATCGATTTTTATTACGACGGAATTACGGAATGGTCGGCGGTAAACAACGAAACCGATTTACGAATTTGTTACTGGGACGCCAACAGTCAGACATGGATTTTAGCGGGCACTGCGCAAAACGTTGACGACGTTAATAATAAAATCAGTGTTTCGGGAATCACAACCCAGCTTCACAAATATTCTCTTTTTACTCTGGGCTCCTCTTCTACCGATAACTCCCTGCCCGTTCAGTTGCTGCTGTTCACTTATCAAAAAGAGACCGACGGAATTTGGCTGCAATGGGAAACGGCAAGCGAGCTGGACAATTTAGGCTTTGAAATCTGGCGCAGAATCGATGCGGACACAACAAAAGAACTGATAGCTTCTTTTGAGACCGACGACAGGCTAAAAGGACTGGGAAATTCCAACCTCGGGCGTCAATACGAATATTTTGATCAAAATGTCCTGCCCGGAAAAACCTATTTTTACGAATTGAAAGACGTGAGCTACGCCGGAAGAAAATCCACGGTCGCGCGTTTGTCGGTTGCTTTTGTACCGAAGGGATTGACGCGGGTTGTTGAAAACACGCTGCCGGATCGGGCGGAACTGCTGCCCAATTATCCGAATCCTTTTAATAATTCAACAATCATAGAAATAAAGATTCCGGAAAATTCCGAAACTTCCTACGAAAACGTCAGCCTGGTTTTGTTCGATTTAAGCGGACGACGGGTGCGCACGCTTTTTAGCGGCGCGTTAAGCGGCGGAAATTATCGGGTTCAGTGGGACGGAAAAAACGACTACGGGCAGATTCTGCCTTCGGGAAAATACATCTGTCTTTTCCGAAGCGGGAAATATCGCCGGTCGCGCATGTTAACTTTGGTTCGGTGAACTTAAGCGGAATTCGGCAAGGATTTGAAAGCGGACGATATGAATAATTCTTCTGACGATAAATTTTACGATGTAATCATTGTAGGCGCAGGAATAGCCGGTTCGGTTGCAGCCGGATTGCTGGCGAAAAAAGGGATTTCGGTTTTGCTGGCAGAAAAAGACGAGTTTTCCGGCAAAACCGCGGCTTGCGGCGGATTGTTCGACCGCTCTTATTTTGATCGATATGCGCGGAATGAAGACGTTCTGGAACAAGCCATTAAAAAGAATATTTTCCATTTGCCCTGGGGAAACGTGATCTATGACTGCGATCAGGTAACGGTTAAACGCCGGGTGTTCGACAGGTATTTGGCGGACCGGGCAAAATCGGCGGGGGCAAAATTACTGAACAGAACAAAGGCGATTGATTATCGGGTAAAAAAACCGGGCGAGGTTTCGGTTGTTTTGCAAGACGGCAAAACAAAATCGGAATGGGTAGTGCGCGGCAAAATAATCCTTTTTACCGACGGACCCCGTTCGCTGGCTTTTAAGAATCCCGAATTTGCGCGGCAATTAAAAAAGAACTACTGGGCTTATGCCTACGCCTACGAAGTGGAAGGCGTTCCCGTAGGCGAAGACGAAGCGCACATCTATTTTGCGCCGCGGCTTTTCCCCTGGGGCTATGGCTGGATTTTTCCCAACAAAAAAGAAAGCAATATCGGCGTGGGCGCAATATTGCCGGACAGGGACGGAGGAGAACTCAAACAAAAATTATTCGACTTTATCGAAAGGTTTCCGCCGACCGCAAATCTGTTGAAAGACCGACCCGTTGTCGATAAAAAAGGCGGATTTATTCCCATGTGGATGATGAGCCGCATTACCGATGATTCGCAGATTTTAGCCGGAGACGCCGCCGGAATGGTCAGCCCTTTGTTCGGCGCGGGAATTGATTACGCCGTCGATGCGGCTGAGCTGTGCGTTCCCGTAATTGAGGAAGCGCTGAAATCCGGAGATTTTTCCGCGAAAACTCTGCTGAAATACGATCGCGCCGTTAAGGAACGATTCGGCAAAGACCTGCGCAAACAAATGCTTATCGCCCGATTGATTATTTTCAGCCGAAAATTCGGTAAATTATTGCCTGTTAAATTGCTTTCGGTAAGCGCCTTTGGCGGCAAATATTCGCGATGGAATAAAATTAAGATTTTGTTCTACCCGTTGCTGGGAATACCGCGATCTTCCGAAAAGCTCACGGCAAAAATGGATCACAAATAAAGGACAACTGATGAATCCCTTGGGTAAACGAATACAGCTTCTCTCAAAATTACCGCGATTAAAAGCCTTTTACCGTTTTGCCGCGGGAAAGGCTCCTCTTCCCGTTAATTTTACCATCAGTTTACTCTATTCCTGTAACTCGCGTTGCGCCACTTGTAATGTTTATGAAAAAAAAGTGAACAATTTAACGGTTGAAGAATATGACAAGATATTCGCCACTGTGGGAAAGGCGCCGTTCTGGTTTACTTTGAGCGGCGGCGAACCCTTTTTGCGCAGGGATATTGTGGATGTGGTAAAAGTAATTTACAAACGGTCGCAACCGGCGATTATTAACATTCCGACCAACGGCAGCCTGCACAAAGTGATTCCGGAACGGGTTGAAGCCATGATCAAAGCCTGTCCCAAATCGGATATTATTATTAATCTTTCGCTGGATGAAATCAGCGAAAAGCACGATGAGATTCGCGGTTTTCCGGGCAACTGGGAGCGAGCCATGAAAACTTACGAACAATTGAAAGAATTGACCGCGTATCCCAATTTTACTCTCGGCATTCACACGGTAATTTCGGTGTTTAATGTTAAACGATTCCCTGAAATTTACCGTGAACTGATTCAATTACAACCGGATTCGTACATCACCGAAATTGCAGAGGAGCGGGTGGAATTGGGCACAATGGGAGAAAAAATTACTCCGAATAAAGAAGACTACTTTTCGGCGATTGATTTTTTAATCGCCGAGATGAAAGGAAAGCGCCTTAAGGGTTTGGCTAATGTCGCCCGTTCGTTTCGCATTGAATATTATCAGTTGGTAAAAAGGTATTTGCTAAAAAACGAGCAGATTATTCCCTGTTACGCCGGTGTCGCTTCGTGCCAGTTGTCGCCCGACGGAGATGTCTGGGCTTGCTGCATCCGAGCCGATTCCATGGGCAATTTGAGAGAGCATAATTACGATTTTAAAAAGGTCTGGAACAGCGAAGCCGCGCGGAAAATCCGAAAGAGCATAAAGAACAGAGAATGCGCGTGCCCGTTGGCAAACGCCGGTTATACGAATTTGCTTTTACATTCGGCTTCGCTGGTAAAAATCGCGTCCCGTTTGATTTGATCGGAATCTGTGAAAATTTTATACAGGTTTAAAGTCTTCGTTTTTTCAAAGCCTTGTCGATATTGAAATTACGGCGCTTTCTGCAATGGCACAACTATTGTACGCATTAGGTATTCGGAACAAAACAGAAAAGAAATTATGAGAATTTTCTTCCTCATTTTTTTAATACAAATAATGTTGTTCGGAGCTGTTCATGCCGGCGACCGGCGAGCCGGATTATCCAGCAATTTGTTTTTGCGGGCGGAGTTAAGTCCCAGGGCTTCGGCTATGGGCGGCGCTTATTCGGCTCTGGGCAACGATATTCACGCCGTTTTTTACAATCCCGCGGGTCTGGTTCTGTTAAAGCGGGCTGAAGTCGGTTTTGTCCATGTGCAGTGGTTTGAAGACATCCGGATGCAAAACATAAGTCTGGGTTTTAAAATAGACCCCAAATTGGCGGCTGCCTTTAGTGTTTCTTATTTAGGCATGCCCGATATTCAGGGCAAAGACCGCTATGGTCAAAAAACGGAAAAATTAGGCGTAAACAGTTCCATTATTCAAATGAATATCGCCTACAAAATTCACCCCAGTTTTTACGTGGGACTGGGAATTAAATATTTCAGAGACGATCTTGCCGGATTTGTCGCTTCGGGTATGGCTTTTGATCTGGGCTTTTTAATGGAGACTTTTGTCAAGGGGCTCTCCGTGGCGGGAGTAGTCCGGAATTTCGGAAGCAAAATCCGATACGACCAGAGCAGCGAACCCATCCCCCTTACCTATCGTCTGGGATTGGGTTACCGCCTGCCGGTTATCCATCTTCGTCTTGGGGTCGAAGCGGTGCGCTCCGACGATCGTGATTGGTACGTCTCAACGGGTCTGGAATATTCATGGAAAGATTTTGCTTTTTTACGCGTGGGAAATCCCTGGATGAGCGGTTCCGGTTTTCAGCCGTCATTCGGAGCCGGTATTCGTCCCACAAAAGATCTTTCAATCGATTACACCCTGTTTAATCATCAGAACCTTGGTTTAACGCATCGGATTGGCGTCAATTTTCGTTTTTCATTATTCAAAGAAAAATCATGGAGCAAATCGGAACCCGTGGGTCTGTTGACTCCTCCGGACAGAGTTTACGCCTTTGTCCGAAGCGATAAAATAAAGATCGAGTGGTCGGACGTGCCCGGAGCGCAATACAATATTTATGTCCGAAAAAGCAATGACAGCGAGTGGAAAAAAGTTTATTCCCGACCGTTATGGGCGCACGAAGCCATGTTCGGAAAGCCCAAAGCGCCGTTCACTATCGATATTGCCGTTACCAGCGTGGTCAACGGCAGAGAAAGTTCCTTTTCAAGAATTGTCACGGTGGAAATCAAATGAGAATGAAAAATAAAAAATTGCTGTTCGGAATAATAGGGGTTGTTTTGGTTTTAAGCCGGTTCCTTCCCGCGCAAACCAATCATTGGACTCTGAAATGGAACAACAATAACGAAGACGACATGTATTTGTATCGCGTTTTTAAAGGAACGTCTCCCCAGACATTGGCGCAAATAGACAGCGTTTATTACCCGGATTCCACCTATCAGGATTATCAGATAGAAAAGGGCGAAATTTATTATTATGCGCTTAAAGCCGTCGATTTTTCGTTGAACGCCAGCCCGTTTTCAGACCTCATCTCCGGCGCAATACCTAAAATATCGAATTTCCCCGCCCAATTGGAATTGCCGTCCGATACTTCGGTTGTTTTTGCGTTGGACGATTACGTCAACGACCCGGATCATCAGGATCAACAATTACAATGGACGGCAAGCGGATATAATCAATTGCAGGTTTCGATCAATCCGACAACACGCCGGGCTTTAATCCAAACGCCGAGTAACTGGAACGGATCGGAGAGGATTAATTTTAAAGTGAACGATCCGAACGGATTTTATGACGTGGCGAGCGTTTTAATAACCTCCCGCTACGCGGAACAGCCTCCCGTGTTCGCAACCATTCCCAAACAGGAAACAAAAGAGGATACTCCGATAGACATCGTTCTTTCTCAATATGTTCGGGACGCCGATACTCCGAAGGACAGTCTGAAATTTTCCGCAAAGCAGCCCGACCATTTAACTTTGCAGGTTAAAGACAGCATCCTGAAAGTAATACCCGAAAAAAACTGGTACGGGGAGCAGGATATTCGAATTTATGTTCACGACCAGACCGGCTTGACGGATAGCGCGCAATTTAAGCTTGTGGTTCTGGCGGTAAACGATCCCCCCATTCTCAATAAGCTGCCAAACGTCCGGATGAATCAGGATACCACGGTAATCATTGATTTAAACCCCTATGTTTATGACGTGGACAATTCCAAACAAGACATGACCTGGGAATTTTCCAACCATCCGCATCTGACTCTGGATTATTCAAAAAAAGACCAAAAATTAACCTTAAAAAGTCCCTCCGACTGGTTCGGGTTTGAATATATCGTATCAAAAGTCACGGATCCTTCGGGAGCTTTTGACACCGATACTCTTGTGGTTCAGGTCATCCGGGTAACTTACGCCCCGCAAATCAGCTCTATTCCGGAAATTCGTTTTAATGAGGATGAATCGACCGATCTTGAACTGAACGATTATGTGAACGATCAGGACACGCCTTTGCCCAATCTGTTCTGGGAAGTAAAAGGAAACGACTTTGTTCACGTGTCGATCGATTATGAGCAAAAGCGCGTAACTTTCAGCAGCAAAGCCGACTGGTTCGGGAGCGAGCAATTCTGGTTAAAAGTAACCGATCCCGATCAATATTCGGACAGCACGCTGATTACCGTTACCGTGCTGCCGGTTAACGATCCTCCGGTGTTTAAAAACTTTCCTGTTGTCGATCTTTCGGCTACAAATCCCAGGTCGATACCGTTTAAAAATTACGTGCAGGATATTGATAACGACGCGGGCTCGTTGTATTTAAGGGTTCTCAGCAGCGATTCCGTCCAAATTACCATCGGCGAGGACAAGGTTGAATTCAGGGCGGGTGAAAACTGGTACGGAAGTGAAAAGGATCGTTTGATTGTTCAGGATCCCGCCGGAGCGAGCGACACGACGGAGGTTCTGGTTTATCGGCAGAATCTGGAAACGGCTCCTAAAATCATCGATCTTGATACATTGCATATTGCCGAAGATCAGCAGAAAAATCTGGAGTTGAATTCCCGCGTTTCCGATCCGGATAATTCGGACGAAGAGATAAGCTGGACTATTTTTCCGTCGCAGAATATTGCCGTTCAGTTTGACGCCGTCGCCAAAAATGTGACCCTGAAGCCCTATCCCGATTGGTTCGGCGAAGAAAATATCGTATTTAAAGCCACCGATCCCCAGGGGAATTTTGATTTCGATACCTTGCAGGTATTTGTATTGCCGGTAAACGATCCGCCGGTGTTAAAACCGATCGAAGATTATACCATGCTGGCTGGCACCTACTTTACTCTTGATTTGAGAGATTACCTTTACGACGCCGACGGCTACGAAGACCTTGCGAGCATTGAGCTTTTTAATGATCCGCACAGCTTTATCGGATATTACCTGACGGATAACGGCTTGCGGGCTACCTTCTTTGCGCCCAGGGGATTTCACGGAAAAGAGACTTTTATGATTCGGGCTACGGATCGCGCGGGGGCGCAGGCGGTGACTATTTTTGTGGTTCAGGTTATTGCCAGCAGCCTTGCTTCGGCTGTGCAGGTGCATCCGTTCGGAAGCGGCGACGTGATTTACATGGATTGGAAAACCCGAATGCCGACCATGGATCGCCTGGAATACAGTCTGGATTGGAGTTTTGATCAATCGACTCCCACGGAACAGTCGTTCAACACCGCGCATCATTTTGTGTTGAAAAATTTACAGCCCAATAAAACATATAATTACAGAGTTGTTTCGCTTGACGAAAACGGAAACGTGATCTACAATCCCGATTCTTCTTTTGAGACCGGTTCGATTGTAACCGGGGTAAACGTTTTTCCGATTCCCTTTCGCGTAAACGATCCCGCGTCCGGCGACGGAATCTATTTTACCAACATGAAGGAAGATGCGACAATTTATATTTACAATCTGTTGGGAGAACCGGTTTTTAAAAAAGAAAAGGCGGGACCGATTTTTATGTGGGATTTGAAAAACGATCACGGTCGAATGGTTCATTCCGGCGTTTATTTGTATCTTGTGGACAATAGCGGCAAAAAAACACGCGGTAAACTGATTATAATACGGTAATTCCTTCTTCCAAATAAAATTATCTCTCTTTAGTTGCATAAGTCACAAAGCCATTTTTTTGAAATGTGTATTATGCACAAAAAATAAAACAGCAAGAACATGTTATGTATAATGGTATTGTAGCAATCGATGATCCCGGACTGAAAAAAGAGTGTTCCGAAATTTTATCGAAATTCGAAACAATTAGTGTGGATTTTATTGACCATACGGATGAAATAGACGCGGAGGATGCCTTTAATTCTCTGTTCTTTCTTACAAATAAACTTTCCGACAATAATTCGGCGGTGCTTAAATTACTGGAAAGACAATTCCCGAATTTCCCTGTGATCTTTTACAATCATTCTCTTATGCTTTCCGAAACTTCGATAAATCTGCCGCGGAAGAATCTGTATCTGGTGGTGGGCGTGGAGCGTAAGGAGCATCTGAAGAAACTTATCCGCAGGCTGGTGAACGGGCACTGGCGAAGAATTCCTTACGAAGAGTTGGGAATTGATTTTGACAAACTTTCTCCCAGAATGAAACGGGTAATGCAATACATAGAGACAAACGATTTGCAAAAGTGTGATATTTTTCACCTTTCCGATTATCTGAATATTACGCCGGGTTATTTCAGCCAGTTGTTTAAAATTGAAATAGGGCAATCGTTCCGCGGATTTATGCAAAAAGTTATTAACTATTACGAAAATTTGTTATTTTTGGAATGGGGACTGGAAGTCAAGAATGTTTCCAAATTGTTGGGATACAGCGAAATTTCCAGTTATAGCCGGTCTTTTAAAAAACGCAAGGGACAATCTCCCAGAGCGTACGCAAAATTAAAAACCCGGGCGGAATAAGACGGATCTTTTTACACCTTTTAATCGTTTAGCGTATGATTTTAATAATGACGAAGAGATTCCATGAAAAATATTTTGACCGTTGATGTTGAGGAATGGTTTCATCCCGAAGCCCTTCAGCATTTATTCCCTGTCGAACGATGGAAAGAACAGCCCGCGCGGGTGGAGCCTCTTGTTGACCGTTTACTGGAGTTATTTGCGAAATTCGACGCGCGCGCCACTTTTTTTGTTCTGGGCTGGGTGGCTGAGCAGCATCCGAAACTCATTCGCCGTATTGTTGAAGCCGGGCACGAGGTCGCGTCGCACAGTTACGGTCACCGGATGGTCACAAAAATGAAGCCCGCCGAATTCAGAGAAGATCTGCAGCGCTCTGTTCAGATATTGCAGAACATTACCGGCAAAAAAGTGTCGGGATTCCGCGCGCCCACCTTTTCCATTACCAGAGAAAATCTATGGGCGTTTGATATTTTGACGGAATCCGGGCTGCTGTACGATTCTTCCATCTATCCCATCTGGCACGACCGCTACGGGGTTCCGGATGCCCCGAGAACGACGTTTATTGTCGAAGGAAGCAACGGTTCGGACATTTATGAATTTCCCATGCCGACGTTAAGGATATTGGGTAAAAATTTTCCTTTTGGCGGCGGCGGATATTTACGCATCTTTCCGCTGAAGTTTACGACTCTTGCCATCAAAAAATTCAACCGGCAGGGATTTCCGGCGATTATTTACATGCATCCCTGGGAATTCGATCGGGATCAGCCGAGATTAAAATTGGGCAGATTGCGGGAATTTCGACATTACGGCAATATTTCAAAGAATATTGATAAGTTAAGCCATCTCCTGAAAACTTTCGAATGGGTTGGTTTTGCCGATTATCTGAAAATTTTGCGTGAAGATAAAAAACTCCCGATAAAAAAACTAAACCTTCGGGCAGTTTAAACCGATATATTAGTAAGTGATTTTAATAGCAGCGGGGAAATATCAATGAGTGAGACAAGACATGTATTAGTTGTTGACGATGAACAGGAAGTTCGTGATACATTGTACAGTGTATTAAAGAGTCTGGATTATGTGCCCCATGTTGCGGCAAGCGGAGCGGAGGCATTGGAGATTATTAAGAAAGAACCGATCGATGTTGTTTTGTCTGATCTTTATATGCCCGAAATGGACGGGATCGAATTGTTGAAAAAAGTAAAGATGTTGAACAATAAAGTCGTGTTTCTGATGATTACCGCCCATCCGACCATAGAGACTGCCGTGGAGGCGATAAAAAAGGGCGCCTACGATTATTTGACCAAACCGTTCCATATCGAAGAAGTCCGTTTGAAGATAAATCGGGCTCTGGAACGCAAAGGAATGGCAAGCTCCCTGAAAACGGCAAACGGCATCATCTGGGCGTTGATATTTTCGATTCCTTTATGGTTAATCCTCGGAATCGTACTGGCAAGATTGTTGAAGTAAAGCCGCCTGTTTCTTTTTCCTTCTTTTAAGATGTAATTTATCCGAGTATTCAGTGAATTCCTTCATCCTGATAGCATTCTCATCCGCCGGGATTATTTGATTCCTGTTTATTTTGTTTATTTTTACGGGCAGGATTTGCAGAATGCATTTCCCGAACACTAACCGGAAAAGCGCCCCTGTGGAAGAATAGCAAAAAAATCTTTATCTTTTCCCCAAAATAATTTGTAAAAATCAATTCCAAAACACGGGAGGCGAAAATGGCGTTAAGCGCGGTTCACGGATGGATTGAGGTTTCCTCCGGCGGTTTTAACGATATCATCGACATTACACCTCAGGTGCGGAAATTTGTGCGCGATAAAAAACTGAAAGAGGGGCAGTTGCTGATTTTCATCAACGGTTCCACGGCTGCAATCAGCACCGTTGAATACGAGCCCGGATTATTAAAAGACATTCCCGAAATGATGGAAAAGATCGCCCCGATGAATCGCCGTTACCACCACGACGACACCTGGCATGACGGAAACGGTTACGCCCATCTGCGTTCGACTTTAACCGGGACTTCATTTACGGCGCCGGTAATTAACGGAGAGTTGATATTGGGAACCTGGCAGCAGATTATACTGATCGATTTCGACAATTCAAGCAGACACAGACGGGTTGTTTTGCAGTTTGTCGGAGAAACGGAATAGTCGCCGGATTCAGGGTTTTTCCGCCAGAAAGATAGCGCGGCGCGGTCGCGGATAGCCCTCGATGGTCAGTTGATCGTTTTTGGGATGTAAAAAATCGGGCAGCGATTCGAAATGCATCCAGTTTGTGCGGCGTTGTTCCTGAATTGTGGTCAAACTCACATCGATCAGGCGAATATTTTTAAACCCTGTTCTTTTAAGCCATGATTCCAATGTGAGGCAGGAGGGAATAAACCAAACATTGCGCATTTTGGCGTAACGACCCTCGGGAACAAGCACTGCTCCCTTTTCGCCTTCGATAATTAATGTTTCAAGAATCAGTTCTCCTCCGGCGCGCAGCAGACCCCGCAATTCAAACAGATGATCAAAAGGAGAACGGCGGTGATAAAGCACGCCCATGGAAAACACAGTGTCAAAACATTGAAGGTTGGCGGGCAAATCTTCGGTAGCCAGCGGCAATACCTGAATTGAAGGATCGTTGACGTATTTTTGCAGGGCGGCAAACTGCGCCGCATATTTCAAATAGGGATCGATTCCCATGACCAGACGCGCACCCGCTCCGCGCATGCGAAAACAATGATAGCCGTTTCCGCTGCCAACGTCCAGAACCAATCGTCCGTCAAGCGGTTGAATGTAATCTTTTAAGCGGTTCCACTTCAGGTCGGATCGCCATTCCGTATCGATAAAAATATCAAAAATATTGAACGGTCCTTTTCGCCAGGGATGCAGCTTGCGCAGCAACTGTTCGGTTCTTTGCCGGGTCGGAGTGTCCGTATCGCTTTGGCGACCGATTTCAACGGCGTCTGCGTTCAGGTTAATGACGGAGGGTTTAACGGGGGGCAGGGAATTGATAATTTGCTCCCATTCAAGCAGGTCGCTGTTATTGGACGGATCGAGCGCTTTTTCTATCTGTTTTGGCAGCAGGATTTTCCACGATTCCGGAACGGCGGATTCCGATCGTAAAATGTCAAAAAAACAGCTGTAATCGATCATTTTATTGCCACCATGGAAATGAAGTTGAAGTACTGATACCATTGGTAACAACGGTTGAATCCGATTTCAAGCAGGCGCGAAAGGTGGGCTTCCGGCGTTTCCGGGATTAAGACATTTTCCAAAGCGGTGCGTTTTTGACTTATTTCCAGTTTGCTGTAACCGCGGGCTTTTTTAAAAGAAAGATGCATGGCTTCCTGAAATTGCTGTTCTTCGGGATCGGGAAATACTATTTTTTCGGAAATGATTAAAATACCGCCGGGCAGCATTCCTTCGTAAATTTTTTGTAAAGCCTTCCTCCGTTCGGACGGGTGAATAAATTGCAGCGTGTAATTGAGAACGACGACGGAGGCGCGGTTAATTTTCACATCCCTGAAATCGGCGCAAATCAATTGCACAGGCGTTTTTGAATCACTTTTAAGCAGATACTTTTGACTTTCTTTGATCATGGCAATCGAATTATCGACGGCAAAAATCGTGACATTCGGCGCTTTGACAGCCTGCCTCATGGCAACGGTAGCCGCGCCGAGTGAACTGCCGAGATCATAGCAATTGCTGTCCGGTTGAACATGAAAAGCGGTGAACAATCCGATGGCTTGCAATATTTCTTCGTAGCCCGGCACCGAACGTTTGATCATATCTGGGAAAACTCTGGCTACATTTTCGTCAAACCTAAAACCGCCTATTTGTTCAAGCGGTTTTGCGTAAATATTGTCTTTAATTGGTTTTTTGTTGTTCATTTTCATTTTTCTTTTATTCCGGTTATAAAGGACTCAAATATAGCAAAAAACGGGGGGATGAACAATGGCGTGACGCGTGATGGGTGACGAGTAACGAGTGACAAAGTACCGAGTGGTGAGTGACAAGGTCGTTATGAATAAGAAAAAGGAAAAAAGAGAAAGCAGAATGCAGAGAGCAGAAAGCAGTAGTAGGTAGTAAGCAGAAAAACAGTAAAATATTTGTTGTTAAGAGGGAAAACTCATTTTATTTTCAAAAAAAATTGATTGGAATATCTAAACTTTTAAACGACGGTGGAGATAACTCATTACGCATTACGCATTACGCATTACGCATTACGATGATCGGAGCAGCCGCTTAACCCTTAACGCTTAACGAATAACAAACTACTAAAAGAGTGATTTATGACACGCAACGGATATTTCTATTTGTATATTTGTTCAGAACTATTTATATTAAAAGTCGATTAAGAGGAAGCGATTCTTCACTAAAAATGTTTAATTCTG
>JAADIP010000106.1 GCA_013151275.1 Calditrichota bacterium
CCCACCAATTTAGCGGACATGATTACCAATAACGGTCGAATGCCCTTGCCTTTGTTTTTAATAATATATTTTGCAACCGTATCTATTAAATAGACATTAGAAGCGAGAATTTCTTTGAAAACGCCGTCAAATTCTTCTAATTCCGTTGCTACCGCTTGTTTTATGTCCTTTAAAGAAATTTTCATTACAGTAAATTTTATCCTACTAAAATCAATAATTAAAAAGAGTTAAAAATAACAATATATTCATTACTAAGCAATAATTTGCCATTTTTAATCGTCATTTCTTTTTTTGGCAAAAATATAACTTATCCAGATGGTTACTTCATAAAGCAAAGCAAGAGGAATTGCCAATAACAATTGAGTGGTCGGGTCTGGCGGGGTTAAAATTGCTGCGAGCACAAATATCACTACAATGGCGTATCGCCGGTATTTTCTTAAAAATTCTGGCGTTAACAGCCCCATTCTTGTCAGCAATAAACTCACCACGGGAAGCTCAAAAACAATTCCGAAAACCAGAACAATTCTTGCCACAAAGCCAAAATAAAAATCCAGCGCGATGTTGTTTTTTACATTATCCGGTACAAGGCTGAGGAAAAAGTCAAGAGCAAACGGAATAATAACAAAAAAAGCGAAGGCGGCTCCTATTATAAAGCTGAGTGTGGCGAAGGCAATGACCGGTATTACATATTTGCGTTCTTTGTCTAAAAGTCCGGGAGCCACAAAAGCCCAGATCTGATAAAAAATAACGGGCAAAGAAAAAACAATTCCCGCTATTATCGACAATTCTAACTTAATTACAAAAACCGTTTGAACCTTTAATACCTGCAATTGCAGTTGGTTTTTCAGGTTTTTTGTGGTCAGCAATAAAAAATCAAGAATATAGTCGGAGAAGAAAAAACTGATGATCGCAAACACGACGATCGCAATCAACGATTTTATTATTCTCCAGCGCAATTCCTCGAGATGATCGAGGAACGGCATTTCGACTTCTTGAATGTTTTTCTTTTTCATGTTTTTACAAAAAAGCCCCTTACGGAAAAGGGGCGTTATTGACCCACCTTAAGCGTTTACAACGAATACATCTGAAAATTCTTGTTCAATTCTCTTACTTCTGCTTTTACCTGCTCCGCGACTTTCTCATCATCAATATCGGAAAGAACGCGGTCGATAAAACCGGCGATGATTTTCATCTCATTTTCTTTCATGCCTTTTGTTGTTAAAGCCGGAGTGCCGATGCGTATTCCGCTTGTAACAAACGGGCTTCTCGTATCAAACGGAACCATGTTCTTGTTAACAGTGATTCCCGCGGCATGCAGGGCGTTTTCCGCGGCTTTACCGGTAATGTTTTTACCCGTCAAATCAACAAGAAAGACATGATTATCTGTTCCGCCCGAAACAATTTCATATCCTCTTTCAATCAATTCGTTCGCCAGAGTTTGAGCGTTTTTGACAATCTGTTTTGCATATTCTTTAAATTCCGGTTTTAACGCTTCGCCAAAAGCCACCGCCTTGGCGGCAATTATATGCATTAAGGGTCCGCCCTGAATACCCGGCATAACATTGCTGTCGATTATTTCGGACATCATTTTCACGCGTCCCGATTTGGGAGCGACAATACCCATTTTGTTTTCACTGTCTTTGCCCACCATTATCATGCCGCCGCGCGGTCCGCGCAAGGTTTTGTGGGTTGTTGAAGTAACCACATCGCAATAGGGAATGGGGCTTGGATGAATTCCGGCGGCAATTAACCCCGCCGGATGCGCCACATCCGCAAAAAGAATCGTTCCCACTTCGTCGGCTATTTCTCTGAACTTGTCAAATTCGTAGAATCTGGAATAGGCGCTCGCTCCCACAACAATCATTTTCGGTTTATGCTCGCGGGCTAACTTAGCCACCTGATCCATATCAATGCGACCGGTTTCCTTATCCACTCCGTAAGCCACAAAATTAAAAATCTTTCCGGAAAAATTAACCGGCGATCCGTGCGTTAAATGCCCGCCGTGAGCAAGGTTCATTCCTAAAACGGTGTCGCCCGGCTTTAAATAGGTAAAGTAAACCGCCATGTTTGCCTGCGAACCGGAGTGGGGCTGCACATTAACGTATTCGCAATTGAATAATTTTTTTGCCCGGTCTCTTGCCAGATTTTCGGCAACATCCACAAATTCGCATCCGCCGTAATAACGATGCCCGGGGTAGCCCTCCGCGTACTTGTTCGTCATTACCGAACCGGCTGCTTCGAGAACGGCTTTGGACACAAAATTTTCCGAAGCGATTAACTCAAGTGTGTTGTTCTGACGATCCGCCTCGTGAACTACGGCGTCAAAAATTTCCCGATCCGTATTTTTTAAATTTTCTAACATGATCACTCCCGCTATAATCCTGTTAGTTGATTTATTAATTTCAGTCGCTTTTCATGACGCCCGCCTTCAAAAGATGTGTAAAGCCAAATATCGACTATTTTTTTCGCCTGCTCTTCGGATATTATTCTTCCGCCCAGACATAACACATTAGCATTATTGTGCTGCCGCGATAGTTTTGCCGTCTGTTCGTCATGAACCAGCGCCGCCCGAATACCTTTTATTTTATTGGCGGTAATGCTCATTCCGATGCCTGTCCCGCAAATCAATATCCCAAGATCAACCTCTTGATTCAGGATCGACTGTCCTACTTTGTAAGCAAATTCCGGATAATCGCAGGATTCGATTTTGAACGTTCCGTAATCTTTGAAATCAATGTTTTTCGATTTAAGGTATTCTTTTATCTGTTCTTTCAAATAGTACCCTGCATGGTCCGCACCGATTGCTAATTTCACGATTTCTCCTACTTGATAATCCATTCATAGCAAGGCGATTTGATCTTGTCTTTCTTATGCATAAAAAGATCTTCCTGATTCGGAATAAACGCCTTAATGATTTCCTGCTTTTTTAACGCTCTGCTCCTGAAGGCAGGATCTTTGGATGCTTTTTTATATGCCTCATAAGCTTTTTTATAGACCAATTTATCTTCAAACTCTGTTTTTTTACGTTTCAATTTTTCCTGACAATAGGGAACGGCTGCTTCATAAAGCTCGCCCAGAGTAATGTAAGCCAAGCCGTAACCCGGTTTTGCTTTTAAGGCTCGATTGATCCAGTATTTGGATTTGGCGAATTCATTTTCCAGACGATAGTTTACCGAGATACGCAGCATTACATCCACGTCTTTGGGGTTTAATTTCAAAATCGCCATGTAATCTTTGATTGCCTTAAAATTTTCGTTTAAATTTTCATAGGCTTCGGCGCGAATTAAATACGCCGACTTGCTTGGTTTTTTTTCAATGACCTTGCTGATCGGTTCAATGGCTTCTTTGTAGCTTCCCGATTTAACCGCTACCTGCGCATATTTTAGCGCCAACGCAAGGTTATCGGGCTGTTTTTTCCAGGTATTCTTGCGATATTCCAGATCCGCTCCTTCTCCGTAAAAATAAGCCACAAACTGTGCGAGGCGGTTGTTCTCTTCGATATTATCCGGCTGCAGCTCTACTACTTTTTCCTGAACTTTTATCGCTCGTTCGTCATCGTTTTTAAAATAAAGAAATGCCAGTGTCTTCAGATAATCGATATTGGTCGAGTCTTTTTTAACCAATGCTTCGAAATGGGGTATGGCGCAGCGAAATCTCCCCAAACGATTTTGAAGAGCGCCGGCATAATAGTGCAGTCGAACCATTCCCGGAAACTGTTTCAATCCCCTGTAACAAACAATCAGCGTGCTGTCAACATTTCCCTGAAGATAATAGATATCGGCAATTCTGCGAATGGCGGCTTTCGCATATTTTGTACTGTCATGCAAATAGACTTTCCACAAGTAGGGTAACGCTTCCTTATATGATTGGTTCTTGTAATATTCGTAGCCGAAATTAAACAATAATCGAATGTCCTGATTCAGCGGCTTGTTAGCGAGACTATCCCATGGCGTTAGCAAATTTTTCGGGACACACGGAGCCTCATCGGTTTCCACTTCCTGAAGCAACAGCTCATCCTGAGCGAAAGCGAAAACCGCCATTAAAAGAATTAAAATAATTGTAAATGCAACACCCCGAGTTGATTTGTGTTCACGCATTCTTTTTCCCTCCATTAGCATTGTGCTAATCTTCTAATTTTACAAACCAAATTTCACTTGCGTTTATGGTCACGCCGAACATTAAAAACTTTTCTTCATATTGATTTTTACTCAAATTCCCTCTTTTCCCCAGAATTAAAGAAAAATCAATTCTTGAACGGAATCTGGTAATCGGTAATGATAAACCTAAAGACATTCCATATTCTTTAACATCATTCCCCAGGCTCAAATAATTTTGTTTTCCGTAGAACAGCCCAAACCTGTAATCGAGTTTTTCGGCAAAACTGGTAAACAGTTTATGGCTTTGCCTTCTTTCAAACCCGACTCCGAGTCTGACATAGTCCGAAAATAGATTCTCGAAACTTTTTCCTTCTACTTTATAACCTTTTGCCCAATTCTGATAAATCAGATCGGATCCGACCGACGTTCTTGAATTTAAGTTATATCGGAGACCAAAACCTAAAAAAGAAGGGATTGTAATTTTTTTCAATCTACTATCGTTTATATAATCGGATGTGGTTTGCGGTTTTATTCTTGTTTTTAAAGTGTAAGAAGGTCTGTAAACAATTCCCATTCCTAAATTTTTTACGGGATTTCCATAAGCGCTGATAACGGCTCCGTTTCCGTAATAACGATATTGATAATCAAACGACAGAGGATAATCGCTGCCTTCCAACTCAATTCGAAACGATCGCAGAATTTCGCCAAAATTGTACTCATAACCCAGTCCGATGCGCAGCCTTTTGTTAACGGCGTACGATACATTTAACGTACCTTTACTAATTCCTCCGCGAATCAACACAAATTTATGAACATCGCCCTCGTCTGTCTGTATTCTCTGTTCGATATTCGAGAAAGGCTGCAATCCCAAACCTATTACTAACTTCTTTTTCAAAACCGGAATGGCTAAATATCCGCCTTCGAAATTCGCATAATCGTTAAAATAATCGGAGCGGATGTTGTCTTTGCTGAAGGCGGCTCGATACCCCAGCTTGATTCCGTAAGTCGGGTTGTTAATTTCAGTCCATAACGAATAGTTAAAAAAGTTAAGTCGCAAAGAATCTCTGTTGCCTATTTCGTACGATCTGCCAACGCCGGCGTTTGAATACGGAATGTTCATTATTCCCAAAGAATAATCGTTAATGCCAAATATGCTTTCACCGGCAAAGGCATTCAAAGTAAAAATAAGAACCAACAAAAAAGGATATATCTTCATTTTTGACTTCATTTAAAAACCTTCACTTTCAACCGAGTAATACCGTACGCGCAACTGAACCCCGTTTTCATAAACGGACTTTATCCGTTTTATCGACAGGTCTTGAAATTCATTCTGAAACTGCAAATAAAACCAGGG
>JAADIP010000204.1 GCA_013151275.1 Calditrichota bacterium
ACCCTTAACGAATATCCAAATTCGATTTTGATTCACATTTTTACCTTTTGTAATTTAACTCAAAACAACAAAACAAAGAGGAAAAATTATGGCTCAAAATCTGATCGAAAAAATTGCTCAGCGTTTTGCCGTCGGTTTGGAAACCGGGCACGAAGTGCATTCCGGCGATTATATTATGATTCAACCCGCTTACGTAATGACTCACGACAATACCGGAGCGGTCATTCCCAAATTCCTCAAAATCGGAGCAAAAAAATTATTTAATCCGCGTCAGGTCGTTCACACCCTCGATCACAATATTCAGGACAAATCGGAAAAGAACCTGCAGAAATACCGTAAAATAGAAGCGTTTTCGCGCGAAATGGGCGCCGACTTTTATCCTGCCGGTCGCGGTATAGGGCATCAGATTATGTGCGAAGAGGGTTACGCCTGGCCAGGAACAATGGTCGTGGCTTCGGACAGTCATTCTAACATGTACGGAGGACTCGGCTGTCTGGGAACTCCCATCGTCCGCACCGACGCGGCTGCAGTTTGGGCTTCGGGCAAAACATGGTGGCAGGTTCCCCCGGCGGTAAAAGTGGAATTGCGGGGCGAACTTCGTCCGGGAGTTACAGGTAAAGACGTAATCATCGCGCTCGCGGGTTACTTTGGCAACGATGAAGTTTTGAATCATGCCATTGAATTCACGGGCGAAGGTATTCGGCATCTCTCCATCGACCAGCGGTTGACCATTGCCAACATGACCACCGAATGGGGCGCTTTAGCCGGGGTGTTTCCGGTTGACGAAAAAACCATCGAGTGGCTGGAGTCCCGGGCGCAATATGTCAAAGAAAGAGGTTTAGCCGGCGTGCCTTCGGACGCGGACGGAAAAGGCGAACATCCCAGACTCAACGAAAAACGAATTCGGGAATTAAAGAATAATAAATTAACCGCGGACGCCGACGCTTATTACGCCAAAGAGATCGTCCTTGATCTGGAGAGCGTTGTTCCGTATGCAGCCGGACCGGACACGGTTAAAGTAATCAATCCGGTGTCGGAGTTAGCCAAAAAGAATATTAAAATCAACAAAGCCTATCTTGTTTCCTGCGTGAATAGTCGTCTGGAAGATATTGCTCAGGCGGCGGAAGTGATTAAGGGTAAAAAGGTTGCCCCGCACGTAAAATTCTACATTGCAGCCGCTTCCGCCGATGTTCAAAAAGAGGCGGAAAAACACGGTTACTGGCAAACTCTGCTAAATGCCGGAGCCGTTCCCCTGCCGCCGGGCTGCGGTCCCTGCATCGGCTTGGGAAGCGGTCTTTTGGAAGACGGGGAAGTGGGAATTTCCGCCACTAACCGGAATTTTAAGGGTCGGATGGGATCCCGCAACGCACAAGCTTATCTGGCTTCGCCCGCCGTGGTTGCAGCCTCGGCAGTCAGCGGTAAAATCGATACCCCCTATCACATGGAGCCCGTTCAGCCCAAAGCGGAAATTAAAATCAATCCCGCACCCAAAGCCGCGCAAAAACGTGTAACGGTTCTACCGGACTTCCCGAGCTCAGTAAAAGGCGAACTCCTTTTTTGCCCGCAGGATAACTTAAACACCGACGGCATCTTCCCCGGAAAATACACCTACATCGACGATTTTACGCCCCAACAACAGGCGCAGGTAGTAATGGAAAATTACGATCCCGAATTCGTTAAGATCATGAAAAACGGCGATATTCTGGCGGGGGGTTTTAATTTCGGAACGGGCAGCTCCAGAGAGCAGGCGGCGACCGCTTTGAAATACGCGGGAATCCGGCTCTTAATCGCAGGCTCCTTCAGCGAAACCTACAAACGGAACGCGGTTAACAACGGCTTCATCGTGATCGAAGCGCCGGAGCTGGTGAAAGACCTGAAAGCGCGGTTCGGAAGCGAACGCCCGACAATTCGAACCGATCTGACAGCCGTTGTCGATTTTAAAGACGCTTCGATAACCGTAAACGGAAAGTCTTACGCTTTTAATCCTTATGGCGCAGCCGCGCAGGAAATTATCATTGCCGGCGGATTGGAGAACTGGGTTAAAAACAATCTTTAAGAATAAACCGCCAAGAAGCCCCGCTCCTTTGACGGCGGGGTTTCTTTTTTAAACCGTTTTTGTGATTTCCGAAAAGGCATTACCCGAAAAAAATCTTTAACTTATCACGGTAATTCACCAACTTAAAAAGAAACAACATTGAAAAAGATTCTACTTTTTTTACTCCTGTCCTTCCCGATCGGAATTTACGCCGATGCGCAATTTGCCATTTACAATGACGGCGGGATCGGCACCTGGTCGGAAGGGATTACCGCTTTGGAGCAATTTTTGAACTGGAAAGGCGTCACCTTCGAGGAGATAGACGCCAACACTATTAACAATTCGGAACTCGTCTCCCGCTACGATGCCCTATGTTTTCCCGGCGGTTACGCTTATTATTACAAATTGGCGATTAATGATTCGGGGATTGCCCACATCAGGCGTTTTGTGGAAAGCGGCGGCGGATATTTGGGAATTTGCGCGGGCGCCTATTTTGCCAGCGATTCCATTGTCTGGGAAGAAGACGGCTTGCTCGACTATCCGCTGGATCTGTTTGACGGAGTCGCCATCGGCGCCATCGATACAATCGCGCCCTGGGATAATTACACAATGACGCGGTTGAATCTGAATCCCAGCCATCCGATCAATCAGTTTGAACCCTCCGACCAGACCATGCTTTATTACGGGGGTCCCTATTTCCGAAAGCATGAGAACGCGCAGATGGATACCGTTGCAACCTGGGATGCTTTTTACGATTTGCCCGGCATTATTACCTTTAACTACGGAGCCGGACGCGTGTTGTTTTTGGGTCCCCATCCGGAAATCGAAGAAGACAGCGATCGGGACAGCACAACATTCGCCGACGAACTGGATGATTTAGGCTCCGACTGGCCCTTTTTATGGTCGGCAATCGACTGGCTTTTAGGGCAGCCGATTACTCATCCGGGTGCTTCGGGCTTTGCCGACGCTTCACAAAATTTTAACCGCAATCCGATTCAAAGTCTGCAAACCTACCCCAATCCTTTTAACGGATCGCTGACGATCCGCATTTCAATAACGCGCCGGACGGATCCGATGCAACTGGTTCTGTTTGACGTCCTCGGAAAAATCGTCCTTTCCGAGCGGGTAAAAAGCTCTTCCGCAAACACAATAAATCGAACTATCGATTTGAAAAATCAACCTTCGGGAATCTATTTTCTGCAAATCAAAGCCGGAGAATTTTCCTACGGTAAAAAATTAATCCTTGTTCGCTGATCCGTTAATCTTTGTTTTTGTTTACGATCTTACCGGAAATATTATTTGTGTTAACGTCTCCCGATCCGGCAAAGGTAATCACCAGATCACCCTCTACTTCATTCACGTTGATGTCGCCGGAGCCGTCGCTGAGAGTAATATTTCCCACAACATGTTCGATCGTAATATCTCCAGAACCGTCAACGATATCAATATCGCCTTCGGCTCTGCGGATTTCCAAATCGCCGGAGCCGTCTGTAATGGAGGTCTGCCCTTTGATCTCTTCAATAGTAATACCTCCCGAACCGTCGATCAGGCGGCAATCCCCCGAAATATTATTAAGAAAAATTTCGCCCGAGCCGTCGGTAATAACCACTTTTCCCTTAACGGACTTCATACTCAATTCACCGGAGCCGTCTTTGACCTCCGTATTTCCCTCTATATTTTTGATTTTAATGAAACCTGAGCCGTCGTAGATATCAAGATTCATTTTTCGCGGTACGGTAATTGTAAGATTGATCTGCACCTCGCCTGATTGAAAAAGCCAGTCCATAAAGCCGCTGTTATCGAACTTACTGACCAATTTAGCCGTTTTGCCGTCTGAATCAAGCGTTAAGGTGAGCCCTTTTTGCAGTTTTTTTGCGCTCAATCCGTCGCTCTTGATTTCCGCCTGTACCTGAATTTTATCCAGACCCTCTTTCCCGGTTACTTTTAAAAATCCCGCTCCGCATTCAATAACAAACTGTTCGATTCCTTCGCTTTGAACGGAAAGATAGCGGGTGTTTTCATCTTTGGCGAACGCAGAACCGACTAAAAGGCTCAGGATAAATATAAAAATTAAACGCATGGCACGCTCCTGTTTTTGATTATACTCTGGGAAAATGTAGCTTAATTTACGAGAAAACTTCTTCAAAGTTTAATTTTCTTTGAACAAAGCATTATTATTTTTAAATTGTGGTTGAAAAGTTTTCGTAAAGAATATTCGGGTTAATATAATTATGAATCCTAATCAATTGGATCGTTTAACTTTACCGGCTATTTTTGAATACAATTCTTCCAAAGACGCCGCCCGTCCGATTTTTTTTGACCTTAACGGACAACCGCTGACTTTTGCCATTTTTTACAATCGCGTTGAATTGCTGAGCGAAATGCTGGCAAAACAGGAAATCAAAAAAGGCGATCGCATTGCCATTTTAAGCGACAATATCGCAAACTGGGCTATTGCCTACTTTGCAATTGCCAGCCGCGGTGCGGTGGCTGTCCCCGTAATCTCAGACTTCTCGGACGGAGAAATCGAAAATATTCTTAAACAAACCGAGGCTGTCAGCGTCTTTGTTTCTCAGACTCAAATACCGCGCATCTCAAAAATTCAAACCAAACATCTCAGATTTTTTGTTCATCTCGAAAATTTTAAGATCGAAAAAATAAAAAAAAGCAAAGAACCCGTGCCGGAATTGATTGAACGGGAATTCGGCAAAATCAAAAAAGCCACGCTGGGTTTTATGGGACGTCCTTCAGTCGGCGAATCGGAGACCGTTGACGAAGAAGACCTGGCTCAAATATTTTATTTTCCGGATGAATCGGGACAGTTAAAAGGCGTACGCCTTTCTCAAAAAAACATCGTCTTTACTTCCCAAAGCGCGGTTCGGTCTCTGGATTTAAACAGCGATACAAAGATCATGGTTTTATTGCCGTTGGCTTCAACGCTTGCCTGCACTTTGAGCATTATCGCGCCGCTTTTGGTGCGTTCGCAGGTTGTTTTTGTAAATCCGCCCGATAGTCCGGAAACCTTTAACCAATGGTTACGGCAGTTTAAACCGACGCACATTTTAGCGGACGTCAATTTCATAAATTGGCTGAATAAAAGCTTGTCCGCCTCCGCTCAGTCGTCATCGATCATTAAAAATTCCCTGCGATTTGTCGGCAGGCTTTTCAATCGGTTTTTGAAAAAAGAGGCTCCGCCCGAAAACAAGTTATTTAAAAACTACCGCTGGTTAATTTCCGCCAATTTTCACCCCCCGGGACAAAAACTAAAGACCCTGTTGAAAAAACAATCCGCAGATCACCGTTTTCTGTTCGGATTAATCGAAACCTCATCCCTATTCATCGCCGGCAGACCAACCACGGATTTTTGCTGGATTCAGGGCGACCTGTTACCGAAC
>JAADIP010000008.1 GCA_013151275.1 Calditrichota bacterium
TTTTGTAGAAAAAACCTCTCCTAATTGAATCCGAAATGACTAACATTTTCCATCCGGGTTTTCATTTCTTTAAACTAAAATCTTTAACAGACATAATTACAATTTTGAGCCAAGAGGTGTCAAGAAAACTCAGATTCCGGAGGAATCAATTAATTCTATTTTTTACTTTTTGCAAACTTTTGGAGGGATGAATGATCAACAAAAAAACATTTAATGCGGTAATTATGTTTATGCTCATTTTCTCTTTTTTTAAGACTTCATCCGCACAAAGGGCAACCGCCCGATTTTTATTATGGAATCCGTCAGCCACATCGATGGCTAAAGGCGGGGTGGGAGTTTCTTTTTATGAGAACGCAACCTCTGCCTATTTCAATCCGGCAAATCTCACGGAACTTGAACAATTTGAGATAATCGGCACCTATGTAAAACCGATGCCCTTTTTTGATAATATTGTACATTCTTATGTTGCCGGCTCTTTTAAAATTCAAAATATCGGGTATTTTTCAATCTCCGGAAATTTATTCTGGAAGGCTAAACAGATAATTCTCAATGAAGAATCATACTTAATGAAAAAAATCAACAGGGGTTATTTCTTTAGCTGGCAGGCAAAAATATCGTATGCGTTTGATCTGAATGAATGGCTTTCTTTGGGGATCGGGCTCGGTTATTTACATTACTATTTAAGCGATTCCCGGACCGGCACGGAAGGTAAAGAGGCAATTTCAAATGTATTTATGATAGACATCGGTATTTTAGCAAAGCATTTATTCAAAGGCGCTACAATAAAATTAAACGATAACGAACTTCCCGACTATATAAGAAAGATTACATCAGGCAGAAACCGGACAGGTGTAAATATCGGGCTGTCTTTAAATAATCTTGGTCCGGCGATTTCAATGGCTGATGAATCCCAATCCGATCCTCTGCCATTAAGACTGCTGGCAGGAAGCACATATTGGCTCTTGTCAAATAACTATATAAATTTCGCCTTATCTGCGGAAGCCGAAATGCATTTTTACGAAGATGACTTTTTTCAAGTCTTTCGAACAGGGGGTGAATTTACTTTACTCCGATTTTTGTCATTTCGAAACGGCTATGTATTTGCTTTAAACAATAAACGGAATTCTTTTTACACATGGGGTATGGGTTTGAATTTCAAGTTTCTTTCAATCAATATTTCACGATATAATTATACCCTTAAACCTTCCTGGCATTATGGTTCAACATTTAAATGGGAGTTTTAGCCGTGAAACTTAATTATTTGTTAATATGCATCTTGGCAGCCTTAGTTTTAAGCTGTTCCGATGACGGTCAATTTGCAAACGCGTTTTTAGGCGCAACAGAACTTAAAGAAGGAAATGTGGTGCCGTACATATTATATCAGAATTATCCGAATCCGTTCAATTACTCGACAACAATACAGTATGAAGTCTTTATGGAAATGAATTTGGTCTTGAAAGTATATACCGAAGATTGGATAGAAGTTAAAACCTTAGTGGATGGTACACATCCACCGGGACAGTATGCGGTAAAGTTTAATACAAAAAATATTAAAATATCCAGCGGTGAGTTTTTTTATACTTTGGAAGGAAACAATTATATACAAGTATATAAGATGAAATTACTAAAACAATAATCAGATTGCTTTAAACGGCAGCTAACCAAATTGCCATTAAACATCGGCGGTGTACAAACAGACTTCCGAATTAGGATAACGCAAGCTCAGACATTTAATAACTTTCTCTGACCCGGCACACGGCAACGATATCTACCCGCGAACATTGAATTTCAATTTCTACCGATCGCTTCCTGCTTTTTATCAGGTTTGCCCGCCGTAAATTTCGCCCCCTTTTCCGAGCCTCATCAGTTTGATTCGCTGCAAAAGCCCCTTAAAAATGAATTTCTTTTATTTCGGTTTCATCCCTTTCAAATTAAATCCCGCCATCATCTTTTTCTTCAGAATTTTCTGAGACATCCTTCAGTAAATTGATTACCTTCTCCAAATTGCCGGTAATTGCCGCTAAAAAACTTTGGCATTTCTGCGCTGACTTTATTGCCTTTCAGACGCGGTACGTTTTTTAAAAATCTCTGAAGACATCCGTAAACCCGAATTTAACGTAAAAAATAACATTCAAAAAGACTCTGTAACTGTCATTCTGAGGAGCGCAGCGAAGAAAATCTTTTACTTTTGTCGGAGTTACAAGATTTCTCACTTCGTTCGAAATGACAGAACGTGGAAAAATACCACAATGCGCACCAAAAATTCACAAAGCGCCCAGAGAGTAAATTGAATTTAAAAATTGGATGTGTCCTCTCTAAAGAGGTCTGTCATTGTCATTTCGAGGAGTGCAGCGACGAGAAATATTTTGTTTTTGTTGAAGTTATAAGATTTCTCTCTTCGCTCGAAATGACAGAACAAGGTTTAAGAGTGAACTAGAGAATTAAGAAGAAAACAAACTCTCCTATTTTAAGCGCTTAAAATCAAAAAAGACCTTAATTCAATCAGCGACATCAGCGGAATCAGGTTAATCTGTGGTCAAATCTGCGGTAAATTTTTTGCATACAAATCGATTCTGCTGTAATATTATCGCTGTTCGTTAAGGAATGCGAACCACGGCGCATGATTTTCGGCTCAATTTCCGTATTTTTAGCCGATGACCTTCGCCGCCTAATCAATGAATGTTGTGTATCACTAAGGATAAGGACTTAAATGAAAATAATCGAAGACTTCATCAAGAAAGAATCGGCAAGCGGCATTTTGTTGATGGTTGCCACCGTTCTTGCCCTCATATTCAGCAATTCGCCTCTTTCAGGCTGGTACCAATCGTTTTTACACATTCCCGTGGAAATACGCGTCGGCGCTTTACATCTGGATAAATCGCTTTACCATTGGGTAAATGACGGTTTGATGGCAATTTTCTTTTTGCTGATCGGTCTGGAAGTAAAGAGGGAGATACTGGAAGGTCATCTATCATCCATAGGTCAGGCTGCATTACCCGTAATCGCCGCTGTCGGCGGAATGGCTATTCCGGCTGTAATCTATTTAATGTTTAATCAGGGCGATCCAATAGCCGTTAACGGATGGGCGATCCCGACCGCCACGGATATTGCCTTTGCCTTGGGCATTCTCTCTCTGTTGGGCAATAGGGTTCCGATTTCGCTCAAAATATTTTTAATGGCATTAGCCATTATCGATGATTTGGGAGCAATTATCATTATTGCTCTGTTTTATACGGCTGAGCTATCCATGATATCCGTCGCAGTCGCAGTTCTTGCTTTAGTAGTGTTGATCGCTCTCAATAAATTCGGCGTTACCAGGAAAGCGGCTTACTTCATCGTGGGCGCGGTATTATGGGTAAGTGTTCTTAAATCGGGCGTTCATGCCACATTGGCTGGCGTGGCATTGGCGTTTACTATTCCGCTGACCGCTAAAGATGAAAACAACCGACCCATTTCACCCTTAAAAGAGATCGAACATAATCTCCATTTTTGGGTGGCGTTTTTAATACTGCCGTTGTTTGCTTTTGTGAACGCGGGAGTCAACATCGGGCAGATATCTTTTAGCCAGATGGCAGGTTCTGTGCCTTTGGGAATCATACTGGGATTGTTTATCGGCAAGCAGCTTGGCGTGTTCGGCTTCAGTTGGTTTGCCATAAAATTTAAACTGGCAAAACTTCCGAAAGATAGCAATTGGGTGCAACTATACGGCGTATCCATATTAACTGGCATTGGGTTTACCATGAGCTTATTTATCAGCTCGTTAGCATTTAAAGATGACAGTGTTTTTCAATACACGGATAAACTGGCAATCCTTGTGGGTTCTTTTATCTCGGGAATTGTAGGTTATTTAATGCTTAAAACGGTTAAAAAAACATAATCGGTATTTGTATTAAAAATTCAGATCCCGATGGGATCTCGGGCATTAAAAATAGTATTCCTTTTACGAAAAAAGACGTTTTTTCCGTTTATTTGATTTTTAGGACAAACGGCAAATATCAAGCCGAGCGCTTCCCCTTGGTCTGTCTTTGATCTGCAGACGGAATCACAGACATTTCTCAATAAAAGCTCTCCGTCCGGTTTGCGCGAAAGGATGTCGGGAACGAATAAAAGAACCGCGGTTTAATCGTATTAAATTAAGCATCGGGTGAAGCGGGAATTGCTGAGTTTTGATCGATTTTGCATAATTTTTTATGGCAGAGATAATATCAATCACTTCAAACAGACAGTTATTTGTAAAAACAAAGAAGGAAAACAATTATGAAATCGGAAAGATATAAAAAAGGATGGGACAAACTGAAAGAGATAGACGGCACAGCAGGAGAAACCGTAATTAATGCGTTAAAAGATATTGCTCCGGATTTTGCCGATTTATTGATCGAATTTCCGTTCGGCGATGTTTACAGCAGAGACGGCTTGGACTTAAAATCCAGAGAAATAGCTACTGTTGCTGCATTAACGGCTATGGGCACCGCAAGACCTCAATTAAAAGTTCATGTACACGGCGCATTAAATGTCGGATGTACAAAACAAGAGATAATAGAGATTATGATACAAATGTCTGTTTATGCCGGTTTTCCCGCCGCTTTAAACGGTCTTTTCGCCGCTAAAGAAGTATTTGATGAGCGGGAAGCCGATCAATAAAAATATTAGCGGCTGTAAAAAAAATACCCCCTGCTTTAATTTTGTAAAAGATATATCGAATCCCCTCCCCTTTTCCGTATTGTTAAACTTTTTATGAAATGCAAAAGCCGATATCAAAATGGAATAATCCATAGACCGCAGGCAAATACAAATTTTTAAATTGACATTTATTTTCTCTTTTTTTATACTATATTCCGTTCTAATCATGAAATGGATAAAAATTCAACTCATTCAGTATTGATTCGCCTGTTGACCAGAAGCAGGGATGATGCCATACCCACCGAGAAAATTAACTTATTGCAAGGATAGCATTCTTACTATCGCCGGACGACATACCCCCGAATATTCGTTTGTTTTTGGGCTATGTTATGTAACTGACGTGGCGGAGCTGTGGTTAAATAAAGAAAATGTTTTAAATCGTAAAGTTTTTGCCTTCTTTTGAATAACCCGGAATCGGGTCGCGGCGCGTTTTATTTTCCCTTATTGTTATTTCTTTGAGACATAAGATTAATCGTTTTTTTTATTACGGATCAAAGGGAAAAGATTAAAGATCAAAGATTAAAGATTAAAGATTAAAGGGAAAAGGGAAAAGGGGGAAAGTTATCGGAATGAAGGTTGAAAGCATAAAATAGTAAAACGTTAGTAGAGAAAATGGAAATTCTTGTTTATTCTCAAAAAAATAATTTATTTGAATCATCTAAACTTTTAAGTGATGACGGGGATAACACATTATTCATTACGCTTACACGCTTAACAGATTCCGCCAAAAACTTTACGATTTAAAA
>JAADIP010000201.1 GCA_013151275.1 Calditrichota bacterium
GTTCAGCGCTGAAGATTCGGATTTGTTAATTTGTTTTTACCTGAATCTTTTTGGCTTTGCGTTGAGATTCCGGTTTTTTGGGCAGATGCACAGTCAGAACGCCGCGTTTGAATTCAGCCTCAACCTTGTCCGTTTCTACTTCAGCCGGCAAGGGGATATCGCGATGGAAGCTGCCGTAAGAGCATTCGCGTCTGTAGTAGTTGCCTTCTTTCTCCTCTTTTTCTTCCTTCTTTTCGCCGCGCAACGTCAGAATATCATCGGATATGCTGATGTCCACATCTTTGGCGTCCATTCCCGGTAATTCGGCGGTTACCACAAATTCATCGTCTTTTTCCTTGACATCCACGCTCGGCATAAAGCTGCCGAAAGAATCGCCGAAGAACCGGCTTGGGGTCAGCTCGTTAAAGAAGTTGTCAAAAATCCGGTTAATCTCTTTTTGCAGGCTGTAGAACGGGCTTACCCAGTCTTCGCGTCTTACCGGAACGTTTTTCTTCAGCCAGTTGCCCTGAATTAAATCGCGGATTGCCATAGTTCCTCACCTCCTTTTTTAATTAAGGTTATTTAACTTTAACCTCAATCTTTTTGGCTTTGGCAGGTTCGGCTTTTGGCAACCGAACGTTTAAAACGCCGTTTTGATAACGCGCTTCAATTTTGTCAACATCGATGGATTCGTTGATGGTGAAAGAACGCTCGAAATCTCCGACGTCATATTCGCTGTAAACCAGTTCATAGCCTTCCGGAATTTCGGAAACGACCTGACCGCGAATGGTTAACACGTCGTTGTCAAGCACCACATCGATGGTTTTTTCGTCAACGCCCGGCATTTCAGCCATTAAAACGATTTCGTCGTTGGTTTCGTAAATATCAACCGCCGGAACGAATACTTTACGATCGCGGGTTCTTTCGACCTTTTCCAATTTATCGGCTTCGCGTTTTTGCAATGTTTTTTTATCTGCCATATTACTCACCTCCTTTCATAATTATTTGGTTGAAACCTGAATTTTACGAGGTTTGTCAAATTCCGCTCTTGGTAAAACGATGGTCAAAACGCCTCGCTCCAGTTTAGCTTCAACCTTGTCGCTTTCGACAGGGAACGGCAGATCGATGGTGCGCCGGAAACTGTCAATATCCGACTCCAGACGATGGAATTTTAAATCCTTGTCCGGTTTGGGTATGTTGCGTTTCCCTTTAATCCGCAGCTCATCGTTTAAAACAGTAATGTCCAGATCTTTAACATCGTAACCGGGTAATTCCGCGGTAACCAATGCGCTGTCGTCTTTGATCCACAGATTAATCGCCGGATAACTGCGAATCGGAGTGCGACTAAATGTATCCTGGAATAAGCGGTTCATCTCGTCGTGAATACGATCCAATTCGCGCCAGGGATCTAATTGCCAGATTTTGTCGAGATACATCTTGCATCCCTCCTTTCTGTTTGGTTGTTTTCGCCTTCCTTCAATACAAACGATGTGCCAATTGCAATAAGTTGTTGAAAAATAAAGAATAAAGATAAGGGCGTGGTCATTGCGCAAATTTTTACGTTTGTCATGTTGACAGCGAATTCTAAAATATTTGCAAATGTCTGCAAATATGACAGACTACGGCAAAATGTTTTATTTGCCGCCATGCGTTCGGTTTGGAAGTAATGCCTGATCTCAGAGGAGTATTTTCCGGTAAACAAAAAAGGACTTTTTACGAAACAATCATTGTTAAAAATTGAAATCGTCGTCGTTGAATAGGCGTCGGAGGATGTAAATGCGCAGTTTTTCGAACAGATCGAACTCGTCTTCGTAGCGGGAGGAATGGAATGAATCGGAGGAGGAATATTTTCGGAAGGGATTGGTCGGAATCAAAGGTTCGGGAGATCCGGAATAATTTCTTTTGGGACGGTTCTTGGTCGAAGAATTTTTCAGGCGAATCCGAACGGTTGTTCCCAGATTCGTATCGTAATGGGAGCGTTTTTCGGGATCGCTCAGCGTGCTGTAAGCTTCCTGAATATCTTTGAATTGTTCATCGCTGTTCCGTCCGGTCATGTCCGGATGGTGTCTTTTAGCCAAATTGCGGTAAGCCGCTTTGATCTCTTTTTGTGAGGCGTCCCGCTTAATGCCCAGTATTTTATAATAATCTTTCATCCTGCGGATCCTGTTTTTCTCCTTTTCTTTAATAGATGCAAAAGCATTGCCGATCGGTTACAAACGGCATTTTATTATTAAACGCAACTGTCTTCCAGAATTTTCATTTGTTGTGAATATTTTTGCCATTTTGCTTCAAGCTCGGGATTCTGTTTTCCTCGTTTCCGGTAACCCGTTAAAAGAACCTTTAATTTGAAAAGAATTTCCTTTAAAGCCGCCTTTTTAAGCTCAACTGGTAAAGAAGGATCGTTAACGTGTTTTTCCATTGCCAACAGACGGTAGTAATCCATGCCCCAGTATTTACGCGAAAGTTGATCTTCGTGACCTCCGTATTTGATGATTCCGGGACGGGGATCGAGCCCGACCGGGAATTTTCGGGTGACACGTAACCACAGATCATAATCCTCACAAACGGGAAACTTTTCATCAAACATTCCGGCTTCTTTAATCACTTTTTTATTGAACACAACCGCGGAAGGCGAAATGATGCACAAGGGCAGAGATTCCTTAAAAATCCATCCGCCGTGTTTTTGATGTCTTTTTTTGGGGTTGACTCGTTTTCCGCCGCGAATCCAGATTTCTTCGGTCTGAAAAATCAGGTACTCGGGATGTTGGGCGTGAAATTCTTCCGCCATGGCTAATTTGGAGGGCAACCATTCATCATCGCTGTCCAGTAAGGCAATCCAATCTCCTTTTGCCTTACGGATACCGGTATTGCGCGCCGCCGATACTCCCTTATGTTTTTGAGAAACGATTTTAATTTCAGGCTCATAAACGCGCAGAACTTCGGGCGTGGCGTCCGTTGAACCGTCGTCGATAACCAGAATTTCATGCGGCGGTCTGGTCTGCTTTAATACCGATTCAACGGCTCTTTTAACAAGAAGCGGTCGATTGTAAACGGGAATGATCACGGATATTTTCATGGCGACGTTTTTACTTTTTTCCTGATTGAAATTCAACAATCAACGGTTTAAGCGCTTCGAACAATTTTAAAGCGCAATTTCTGAAATTTCGGCGAAATTCCCGATCTGTTTGTTCGGAAGAATTATCGGTAACGCATTTCAGAATATAAAACGGAAGAGAGGCGCCTGAACAAAGTTCGGCTAAATGGTAGCTTTCCATGTCCACAAGTTGAGCGTTAAAGCGGCGAAAAAGATTTTCGCGTTCGGATTGATCTTTAAGCGCCCGCGACACAGTGAGTAATTTGGCTTCGGGTAAACCGGAAAATTCGGGTTTAAGAGAAAGATTAACGCTGCGACCGTTTTCGGCGGAAACAACCGATTGAATCCGGAATACGGCGCCGGGTTTGATATGGGGCGAAAGAGAACCGGCGAAACCGACGGAAATAATAAATTGGGGCTTGCAGGTTTTTAAGTACGCTTTTAAAGTTGAACTTGCGGTTTCAGAGCTAATCCCCATGCGGAGTAAATGCAATTCTTGACAGGCGTAGAGCGTGCCCTTATCCACGGGTGTTCTTTGCGGATGACCCAAAAAACGAAGAACGGGATCGATTTCTGCTTTTAACGCGCTAACAATGGTAAACATGATTTTAAAATATTCAGGATTGTGATTGATTGCAAGGCAGGATTAAAAAACGAAATGGTGGGAAGGAAAATTGAAGGCAGGGGATTAAAAGGCGTTTACAATTGACTGAATCATCCCCTGCAAAACGGGTTTTGCCTTTTTGGAATAGAATTTTTTCAATTGCGTAAAAATATCGCGAAAAACATCATAAGCCATGTAAACAAACGGCAGCGCGATCACCAGAAATACAAGCGTCGAAAAAAACTGTTTCATAATAAAACCTCCACGTTTTTCATTCATTTACGTGAAGATGCAAAAGAAGGTTTCAGAAAAATATTGCGGAATAAAAATAATCGGTTATCAAGTACTTAAATTTGCGTAAAAAAGAAAATAGCGAAAATTTGCCGCATTCTTGTTGATTTTGATTTTTTGAAGCCAATAATAAGGTCAATAGCAAATCATTCAAATAATATAGTCGGTCGGCTGGAAGATTCCGACCAGGGGACTTTTATTGTTTTCAATCCGTGTAACTTGCATTTTATTCGCGGTATGTTGCAGGTTAAGTAGGTTTTCATTTGGCAGGTATTTGAATGTCGCCATGCTCGCTTTCCGCTGTGATCATAGATATCACATTCTGTACCGCATTCCTGACAAAGGGCTTTGTTTGACTTATAGATAATTTCAATATCGACTTTCTCGTCTTCAATATTCAAGTCAACTTTTGCCACTTCCCAGGGACCCGAAATTCCCAATATTTGTCTGTATAATTCTTTATCATTCATACACTGAATCTAACGATTATTCGTTTCGTCCACAAGAATCCCAGTAGAGCCTATCCTTTAAATTAAATCGACAATTGTTTGCTGGTGAAGTTGAAAAATATTATAAACTTCTTTTGACAAAATAAAAATTTGTAAAACTCAAATTACTCCTAAAAATTTTAAAAATCCATTCTCGAATATATATACTTCTCCTGCTGTAAAGACTCCTTGACTTTCCAGAAAATACTCAGGCTTTCCAATCCATATTTGATTAGGCGCACCTTTCGGGAAAGCAATAACCAATTCCTGGTTATATATTTGATTTAATATATCTGGTCTTGCTAAAAACATCTCTCCCATAGTCATAAATTCTACAACATTTTTTTCAACTAAAGCACGAATAATAAATTTAGGTAAATCAGGATTCTTTTTAATATATTTTATCACTGGATCTTTTGTAGAAAACGTGTCAGGAATATTATACTCAAGATCAAAATAAATCGAATCTAAAAATTTATGATCAAATGGAATTTGGGATTTATATTCGTTTAAAAACAATTTTCTTTGAATTTCCAGTCCATAAAATTCGTGTAAATGTCTTTTATCATTCTCCTTACACGAAAATAATATTAAAAAAACAATCTGAAATATTAAAAGCTTAAAAAATATATTTATGTTCATTTTTTTCTTATTCATCACCAGCCCAGGAAAGATTTAAAAAAGCTTCTGTTCTTTCTATGTTATTTGAGGAAGGCTGGGATAAATATGATTCAATGATCTTAATTACCTCCTGACTAACCGAACGTCTTTTATTTTTTGCCAGGGATTTTAAAGCATTATATAAATTATCGTCGATATCTTTGATCTGTAAAATAGCCATTGCCACGCCTTTTTTGGGAAATATAAATACACTCTTATGAAATTTCAATTCTTCTTCTAACATAATTGTACACCATTCCGTATAAT
>JAADIP010000060.1 GCA_013151275.1 Calditrichota bacterium
TCTAGTTCGCTCTAATATCTTTGTTCTGTCATTTCGAACGAAGTGAGAAATCTTTTAACTACACACAAAAACAAAAGATTTCTCTTCGCTGTGCTCATCGAAATGACAGTTTCAGACCTTTTCAGAGCGGACGAATTCCAATTTTAAATTCAATTTACTCTCCGTGCGCTTTGTGAATTCTTGGTGCGATTGGTGGTTATCATTGACCGCAGATTTATCTGATTACGCTGATGTCGCTGATTAAACTAAGGTGCTGTGCTTAAAACAGGAGAATTTGTTTTCATCTTAATTCTCTAGTTCGCTCTAATATCTTTGTTCTGTCATTTCGAACGAAGTGAGAAATCTTTTAACTACACACAAAAACAAAAGATTTCTCTTCGCTGTCTTCGCTGCGCTCATCGAAATGACAGTTTCAGACCTTTTCAGAGCGGACGAATTCCAATTTTAAATTCAATTTACTCTCCGTGCGCTTTGTGAATTCTTTGTGTACTTGGCGGTTATTATTTCCCACAGATTAATTAAGCTGATGCGCGACAAAAAATCCTACAATAACAAACAGAAAATTTAACATGATCATTTTTAAAAAATAATTTTCTAATGAGCAATTTGTATCCTGTCGATTTTAATTCACATCGCCACAAATTTGTTATTATATTAACACCAAAGAGGTTCGGGAATATGAAAGAGCTTAATCCTTTTTCGGCTGAAGAAATTAAAGCATTGAAGAAACATTTGGAATCGTGTTGCGGCGTTAAAATCCCCGAAGACACTACTCGTTTCGGGGAAATACGATTTTATCTCTATTCCGGTTCCAAGTCCGATGAATTTCATATTCAGATTTTCTGGGGACCTCACAAAATTTTTTCCAAAAGACATTTTTACCCAAAATCCGGCGAGAGCCTTTTGAACACCATTCAGTCGATTATCCTTAAAAACAGCGGAGCGATCAAAGAAGAACTTTTTGAATATTGCGAGGAACGGTTGAACGATTTTGCCTATATTGAACTGGAACCGCTTATCGAAAGGCATAAACTGACATTTTTGAATATCGATCTTAAAGTGTGCAAAGCCCGCAAAAAAATCCATCCTTCACAAAGCGGCGGATGGCCTCTCTGGTGCGTGGTGATGTCATGGAAAGACGAATTCGGAGAATTTCAGGAGTTTGTCCGACCTCTGAAATTTAATTCCCAAACGCAAATATTCGAGATCAACGGCGAAAGCATCATTAAAGAATTTCTGAAATTCAGGGATCAGCTCATTTAGTTTACCAGAAAAAATCGCAGTTTCGTTTTTGTTTATTCTTCGGGCACATCCCACAAAAACGCATTATTTTCCAGAAAATGCACTACCTGTTTTACGCTGTGTTCGGCTTTTCGTTGAAGCGCCTCTTTGGTGTTAAACGAATTATGCGGCGTAAAAATCACGTTTGGCATCTGTTTCATCTCGTGAATCATGGCAAAAAAAGGATCGTCGATCACCATTTGTTTATTGCGCAGCGCCACGGCAAGACGACTTTCGTTCTCGTACACATCCAAAGCAGCTCCGCCGAGATGTCCCTCTTTAAGCAACGTGAATAAATCTTTGATCGGAGAGAGCTCTCCCCTGGCAATATTAACAAAAATTACGCCTTTCCGGAATTTCTTCAGTAGGTCATAATGAAAGTAGCCGCGGTTTTTACGGGTAAGATTCATAGCCGAAACGATGATATCGGCTTTTGGCGCTCCCTGTTCAACGGCGACGTAATCCACATCGTCAAACTTTTTCACGATATCAACGCCCAAAACGCGCATATCCAATCCGCGTCCGATGCGAACCACTTCGTGCCCCACATTACCGACGCCGACCACCAGCAAGGTTTTTCCGCTGCATTCCAGACCGGTTAATCCGTCCCTGCTGAAGGTATTAAATTGTTCTATTTGTAACGACAATTTTCGCAGTAAAGCCATCCACAGCATCATTGCCTGTTCCGCCACGGCTCGGTTGCAATAAAGCGGCAGATAGCCCATGGCGCCTTTAAATTCCGTTTCGCTCTGATAATCGAGCAAATGATTGTAGCCTGTGCTGCGAGAGAGAATGCCGTTAAGTTTTTGCGCCCATTCATGGGGAATACGCGATTGGGTGCGCGTGCTTATTAACAACGCCGGAGGCTCATCGTGCCCCGCTTCCTGAATAGTTTCGGACGCATATCCGGCGCGAATATTTTCGGGCAGTAATTTTTGTAATAATTCTCTTTCTTCGGCAAAAGCCTCGTAGAAAAAAACGTCAAATCCGGCAGATTTAGTCAATCCTCTTTCCTTTCGTGTAGATTTTGCATTAGCCTATTTTAAGGATTGGACTAATATGCCGCAAGCATTTTCCGGCTCAGGCAAAATCTGCTTGAAAGAGTCTCAGATTCCTTTAATGATTTCAAGATATTGCTTATAAGGAATTGCCGGCAGACTTTCGGCTTTTACCGCGCCCTTGGACATGGTGATCATCGAAACCTTAACGGCTGTTTTTTCGTCCGGCGCTTCATAAATATCCATAAAATCATATTGACCCAGCAACGCGTAATGTTCAATCCACCTGACCTCCGGGCATTTTCCCTTGACAGTCTCGAACCATTCTCTGCCGATCTGTTCGCGGGTTTGGGCGTCGCTCATGGCTGTCGGGGAAAGTTTGGTTAACAGGATGTAAATTGGCATGGTCTGTCTCCTTTATTTTTTTGACCATGAAAACAATTTAAAATATTCCGAACTTAGCATCGCCGTCGGCAATAATACCGCGGCTCCGATCTTTAGAATTTAACCGAAATGTCAACGACTTTGGGATTTACCAGATTTACAAAATCTTTGAAATCCAATTTGATCAATTCCCGATGACTTCCGGCGTTAAAGGCAATTTCATCATTTTCAGCCAGGGTTTTGCAAACATACACCGGCATGCCGTAAAGATTTCCGAACGGCGGCATGGCTCCGATTTCACATTCAGGAAACAGATACTTGAATTCTTCTTCGGTGGCTAAATCGATTTCCTCGGCGTTTATATGCTCTTTACACTTTTCAAAATCGAGTTTAAACGAAGCCGGAATAACACACATGGTCATTTGCCCGTCAACTTTTAACATAACTGTTTTTGCCAGTTGTTTTCCGGGAATGTGAGCCGAGGCGGCTATTTCCTGCGCAGTATAGGCAGGAGAATGCACGATAAGCACATAGTGCGTGTTTTTCTCATCTAAAAACTTACGTAATTTCCGGAGTGGCATGATTTTCCCTCCTTTTTTGATTAACCGAATAAAGTATTCTCCCCGATTCTCCGTCAAAGAGGCGCTTAAGGCACCGCTCCGACAGGGAAAATGTAAACGGGAATTTCGTAATGCGGGAGATTTAAGAGTTTCCCGACCCGTTCATCATGAAAAGCCCCGACAGCGACGGTACCCAGATTCATTGCCGCAGCCTGAAGATAAATATTCTGCCCGATGTGACCGGCTTCCATAAAAATGTACCGCTCCGCCCGCGATCCGTAAACTTTGGAGATTTCGTCCAGATTGGCGGTGAGAACAATTACGATCGGAGCGACCGCGATAAAATTCTGGCTTAACGCAGCCTCGCTCAAATAAGGACGTAAATCCCGCGAATCGAGCCGTTTTAAAGAATGACGACCCGCATCGTAAGCATAGAGTCCGGGAATCAGGTTCTGGACAAAATCATCTGTCATCACATAAAGGTTAAACGGATAGATTGCTCCGGCGGAAGGGGCTACTCTTCTTCCGTCTTTGAGCTCGCCCTGTGCAGACCATATTAGTTGTGAGAATGTTTCGAAGCTTATGGTTTCTTTTTTAAAATAGCGGTGTGATTTGCGTTTCCGCAGCGTCTCTTCAAAAGACAAATCACCTTTTTCCTTTGGCGCAGCGAGAGGTATTAAACGATTTAAAATCTTCTCTCGCATGGTTATCTCCTGTTTAATATCAGGGAGAATTTACGACATTCTTATATTACAGCTATCTTGTGCCTAAATCAATAGTCCGGAAACATTTTCTGAGATCATACCCCTTAAAATAAGGCACTCACAATCGCTTGAAAAATAATCCGAAGACTGAGCTTTGAACCTGGAAGCGGTTGCGCTTGTGTTCCCGTTTTTCCGGGGACTGCCTGAATTTGTCCCTCAGACATTAAATTTGAAACCCTTTCTCGAATATCCCGTAAATTCACGGAAGAGGTTAAATACGGGAGGATTAAAATGCCCTTTTCTCGATACAATAAAGCGCTTTTTATGATCATAATTTTTTTGCCGCTCTTTTTGTTTGCCCACGATAAAGACTGCACCGCGCCGATCGATGATTTCGACATCGATTTTGAATACGACACATTGATTCTTGAATACGAAGAACTGCCCAATACGATCATCCGCATTACCGATGATTACCGGTTGTTCATTAACGGCGCTCCGGTTGAATTGGATGATGAACAAGCGGAACTGGTAAAAGATTATTACCTGCAAATGGAAGACATAACATCGATAGCTTCAAAATTAGGATACGAAGGTTCCAAAATCGGGATTAACGGTTTAAAATTAGGAGCCAAAAGCATAATAGGAATATTTAAACTGCTGTCGGACGATTACGACAGCGACGATCTGGAACGGGATTTGGAAAAGGATAAAGAGGTTCTGGTTAAAAATGCCCAAAAGTTAGAGAAGCAGGGCAAAAGACTAAAAGCCATGGCTAAAGAGCTTAAAAATTTGCATTGCCGCTTATTTACGGAAGTTAAAGAACTGAATGCCTTAATAGAAGAGGGAAAAGAAACCGATTGAAATAAACTGAATGCTGCTTTCAGCCGATAATTTTTCTGCGACTAATGGCTCGATTGCGCCGGGGTCAAAAAAGAGTTGAGTAATGAAGCAAAATATTGCGGAATTTTCTTAAATCGTCGGGGTTAATTAGCGGCATTTAAATGACTTCTTTCATTTCGCCTAACATTTTCTCTTTACATGAGGGGCAAATGGTATGGGATACTTTCTCGGAATCAAGACTTTCCTGCATGGCAGCCCACTCAACTTCGTATTTGGGATTAATAAACTTAACCCGATGGCACCAGGCGCAAATACTGATCACCTTAAAAATTGCGATTGAATTTTTCGGACAAGCGACTCTTAACATGATTTATTCCTATTTTAGTCTTTTCTATTGATTAAAACTTCAATATTCATGCCAATTTACTTTTTTACCCTTTCAAAAGCCTATTTCAACGGTTTTCCTCAGTTGCGGTGAAGATTTTTCCTTAAATGAGGAAAATTTTGACACATCTACTATATAAGTCGGACAGTTTTTAATCATTTAAAATATATGTGCCTATTTTAGACAATTGACGGCGAAAAAGATTAAAGATTAAAGTTCTTTCAAGATTAAAGTAAAGAGTGGCAGAGTGGCAAGGTCGTGATGGGTAATGCGTGATGCGTGATGAGTGACAAAGTTACAAGGTCGTGATGCGTAATGCGTGACGCGTGATGAGTAACAAAGTGAAAGAGTAACATAGTAACAAAGTAAATTGAAGAGGAAAATTTTAAATCCGAAATTCTAATATCGAAATACGAAACAAATTCGAA
>JAADIP010000007.1 GCA_013151275.1 Calditrichota bacterium
GCCTTCGCGCAAACCGATCTTAAGCGGCTTGTCGCCTACACCAGCGTAAGCCACATGGGATTTGTTCTGCTCGGCGTTTTTTCATGGAATACATTGGGACTGCAGGGCGCCATGATGATCATTCTTTCGCACGGATTAAGCACCGGCGCGCTGTTTATTATGGTCGGCGATATTTACGATAGAATTCACACCAGAGACATGGATAAGCTCGGCGGCTTATGGAATGTCGCTCCGCGTCTGGGCGGATTCGGAATTGTCTTTGCCATGGCTTCTCTGGGATTGCCGGGACTTGCTAATTTTGTCGGCGAATTTTTAGTGCTTTTAGGCGTTTTTCAGGTCAATGTGCCAATCGCCATTTTAGCTACGCTGGGATTTATCGTGGCTACCGTTTATTCTTTGTGGATGATTCAACGTACCTTTTTCGGCAAGAATGTGAACAAATGGCAGATGCCCGACGCCTCGCCGCGGGAAATTTCAATAATGGGCGCCCTGGTAATTGCCTTAATCTGGCTGGGTCTTTTCCCTAACACGGTTCTTAACACTTCCAAACAGGCGTTCAGAAATTTACAAAATATTACAGCCCGTTACATGCCCGACGCAAAACAAATTAACGCGCCCGATCAAATTTCACCTGTTGACAAACCGATTGATAGTCGTTCGAATAACGGAGGTGCGGAATGACCGCAAGCGAAATACTAAAAATGATGCCCTTGATTATTGTTTTGGCAACTCCGCTGATAACGATGCTGATTATCGCCCTTCACCGAAATCATCTTACAACCATGATTGTCTCGGTCATCGGGCTGGTTCTCGCAATCATCGCCATACCTTATTCCAAAGCGCTTGATTTGACGAAAATCGGCGAACTTTTGATTATCGACAATTACGCTCTTTTTTATTTTCTGTTGATTTTTACGGCGACCATTGCCATTATCATTCCTTCGTACCCATATCTGGAAATGCGCTTTAAGGGAAACCGCGAAGAATACTATCTGCTTATTTTAACCGCAACGTTAGGCTCTTCCGTTCTTGCGGCAAGCACGCATTTTGTCAGTTTTTTTCTGGGACTCGAAATCTTAAGCGTTTCGCTCTACGCCCTTATCTCATATCTGCGGCAGACTAACGAAGGAATTGAAGCGGGATTGAAATACCTGATTTTAGCCGCCGTTTCGTCCGCCTTTCTGGTTTTCGGAATGGCTTTGATTTACTCGCAAACGGGTAAGATGGAGTTCAACGCGTTAATGCAATTTTTCTCCAATTCCTCCAAACTAAATTTGATCTCAATCGTCGGATTGGTTTTAATGATTGTGGGATTCGGCTTTAAATTAGCGGTCGTTCCGTTCCATACCTGGTCGCCGGATGTTTACGAAGGCGCTCCCGCTCCGGTGTCGGCTTTTATCGCTTCGGTTTCCAAAGGCGGTATTCTGGCGTTGTTGTTTCGCTTTTTCTCCCAATACGATGTTCTGAATTCGAAACCCTTGTTTTTAATCTTCGCCTTGCTCGCCGTCTTTTCCATGTTTGGCGGCAACTTTCTGGCTTTGCTGCAAACCAATGTTAAACGGCTGTTGGCGTATTCTTCCATCGCTCATTTCGGTTACATTCTGGTCGCTTTTCTGGCGGGGAATAACGCGCAAAATTTTAAAGGCGTGGAAGCGGCTACTTTTTACATCGTCTCCTACTTTATCACCATTATCGGAGCGTTCATTGTGGTGGGCATTTTTTCCACCCGCGAACGCGAAGCCATGTCCGTGAGCGACTATCGCGGTTTGTACTGGCGGCATCCCTGGCTTTCGGTCGCTTTTTCCGCCATGCTGTTTTCGCTTGCCGGAATTCCGCTGACCGCCGGGTTTATCGGAAAATATTACGTTCTGGCTTCCGGCATTGACAACCAACTCTGGACGCTGGTTATTATTTTGATCGTTAACAGCGCCCTGGGTGTTTACTACTACCTGCGTATTGTGGTGGAAATGTTTTCTCAGCCCGAAGAAGCCGCCGAAACAAAACATCCGTCTCCGAGCGTCGGGGTAATGACCGGATTGATTTTAGCAGTTTTAACAATCGCCCTGATCTGGCTTGGCGTTTATCCTACCGGGGTTATCGGAGCGATCAAAATATCGGTCATGGGTTTGTAATTTAAAACATACATTTTCTTAAAATACAACGCCGTTTGAGCTTTTCAAACGGCGTTTTTATTTGGGAAATTGTTTTGACGCGGATTCGTTATTCGGATTATTCTTTAAGGTCTTTTAAACAGATGTTTCAATTCTGAAAACAGACAGATTAATGCTTTTGTCTTTTTCCTTTAATCTTTATCCAGACAATTGTCGCACGAATTGCATCTGTCGGCGTGTTCGATTCCGAAATATTCGTGAATAAACGCCTTTCTACAGGTCTCCAACTTGGCGTAGCGCATCATTTGATAGAGCTGGTGTTGTTCCATTTTCAATTTTTTTTCAACATGCTCCGAATCCAGCCACTTATCCGGCAGATCGCCGATCAACCGCAAATTTTTATCTTCAATGCTGCCGGTTGTCACGCCCCAACGGTCAAACAACGAAAGAACGGTTTCCGCCCGATAATCGTATCTGTTTTTGAAGGTCAATTGCTCTTTAAAATATTCAAGCCCGTTTGCGTTCACTTCCATCAAATGGTTATGGAGAATCTGGTAGGCGCGGTGGAAAAAGTCCGGCGAGGGATTGTTCCATTTAATGAATTCCAGTTGAATGTTCAGGTCTTGCTGGTCATAAAGCAAAATACAATCCGAGCGCTTTCCGTCTCTTCCCGCCCGTCCTATTTCCTGATAATAGGCTTCCAGAGAACCGGGAATTTGCGCGTGCAGCACAAAGCGAATATCGTATTTATCTATGCCCATTCCGAAAGCATTGGTTGCCAGAACCACCTGCCCGTCATTCTTCATAAAACGATTCTGCAGTTTTCTTCTCAGAATCGAATCCAGCTTCCCATGGTAAACAAGATGCTCTGCTTTTTCTTTGCGTAATCTTTCGCTCATTTTCAGCAGATCCTGAATGAGCGAAAAATAGATAATTCCCGAGCCGCGCTCCAGATTGCGGATATACTCAAGAATGATTTCTAATTTCTCGTCCTCTCCCCAAACCTCCTGCACGCCGAGGAATAAATTGGGACGTTCGATGCCTTCGTGAAATATTTTAGCGTCTTCCAGTTGTAACTGCCGAAGGATGTCTTTTTGAACCTGCGGCGTGGCGGTCGCGGTTAAGGCTATGGTTGTGGGATTTCCCAGCGCTTTCCTGATTTCTCCCAGACGGGTGTAATCCGGGCGGAAATCATGTCCCCATTCGCTGATGCAGTGCGCTTCATCCACGGCAAAAAGGCTTATTTTCCTTGTACTGATAACTTCCAAAAATTCTTCTTTTCTAAAACGTTCCGGCGTCACGTACAGCAGTTTGTAATTACCCTTTTTCAGCCTTTCCTGACGTTTTTCCCGTTCGCTTTTTGACAGCGAAGCGTTAATAAAAGCGGCGTCAATTCCTTTTTTCTTCAATCCGTCAACCTGATCTTTCATCAATGCTATTAACGGCGAGATGATTAAAGTCAAATCGGGCAGCAACAGAGCCGGCAACTGATAGAGAACGGACTTTCCCGAACCGGTGGGCATAATCACCAGAGCATGTTTTCCTTCCAGAATATGCCTTACAATTTCTTCCTGGCGGTCGCGAAAATCCTCAAATCCGAAATATTGTTTTAACGCTTCTTTTAACTGCATAAAATCTTCTTTGAAAGTTTTACAATCTGTAATTTAGACACTATGGATCAATTTGGCAAAAAGGATTCAAAATTATCCGAAATTCCTTGATTGAAGTTTTGATATTATCTTAAAATTTTTATATTTATTAAAATAAGTTTTCATTAGGAGTTATTATGGACTTTACTTTAAACAGCGAAGAAAAACGTTTTTTACTGAAATTAGCCCGCGATACCATAAAAGCTCGTTTGGAAGATCGACCTTTGCCCGATCCGGAGCCGATCTCCGAGACTTTAAAAGTTCAGACCGGCGCCTTTGTTACGCTAAGCAAAAACCGTCAACTTCGCGGATGTATCGGTTATGTTGTGGGGATTAAGCCTCTTTACGAAGCGATTAGAGATTTAGCCGTTTCCGCGGCTTTTAACGATCCGCGGTTTCCGCCGTTGAGTCCAGAAGAGTTTCCGCAAATTGAGATTGAAATTTCCGTGCTCACTCCTCTCACTCCGGTAAAAGACATTTCCGAAATCGAGGTAGGGCGCGACGGTTTGATGATCAAAAACGGTTTTTACGAAGGTCTTTTGTTGCCGCAGGTTGCCACCGAATACGGATGGGATCGTGAGACGTTTTTGAATGAGACCTGTTTAAAGGCGGGATTGCATCCTTACGCCTGGAAAGAACCCGAAACGGAAATCTTTAAATTTTCGGCGCTTATTTTCAGTGAGAACGATGAAAAATAATACAAACGCTTTTTCTCTCAGCAAGAGAATGCAAATCGCGGAAAAGGTTACCTGGCTCGGAATTCTGTGGAACGTTCTTTTAATCATTGTAAAATTCCTCGCCGGTATTTTCGCCCACAGTAATGCGCTTATCGCCGACGGATTTCACTCGGTATCCGATTTCGGCAGCGATATTGCGGTGTTGATCAGCGTACGCTTATCGAACCGTCCCGTTGACGATACGCATCATTACGGTCACGGCAAAATCGAAACTCTTGCCTCGGTTATTATTACGATCTTTTTGTTTTTTGTGGCTATCGGCATTTTAATTAACAGCACGCTGGAAATTTACAATTCCTTTAAAGGCATACCCATACAGCAACCCGGACTTATCGCTCTTTTTGCTGCCATTCTTTCGGTATTTATTAAGGAGTTTCTCTATCGTTACACGCTGCGCAAAGGAAAGCTGATTAACAGCAGCGCCATTATTGCCAACGCCTGGCATCATCGGTCTGACGCGTTGACTTCCGTTGCGGTTTCCATCGGAATTACCGGCGCCTATTTTATGGGAAAAAAATACGCGATTTTTGACCCGGTCGCCGCCATTCTGGTTAGTTTTTTTATTCTCAATTTTGTGCGAACTTCCTTTTTTGAAGCTCTTAATGAATTATTGGAGGCTTCTCTGGGCGATGAAATTAATTCCAAAATAATGGGCATCAGTAAGGAAATTTCCGGAGTGAAATACCCGCATAATTTAAAGACGCGGCGCATCGGCAACACCATCGCCATTGACATGCACATCAAAGTGGAGC
>JAADIP010000079.1 GCA_013151275.1 Calditrichota bacterium
ACTGTCATTTCGATGAGCGAAGCGAAGAGAAATCTTTTGTTTATCAGAATCATAAGATTTCTCACTTCGTTCGAAATGACAGAAAGAAAAGAGCGTGACTTGTAACAAAGTGCCATTTCCGTTGAATCAATACATTTAACGAATATGGATTAAATGTCGATAACCCATTATTCATTACGCTTACGCCCTTACACTCTTAACCATTTTACCCGCATCACGCCTCTTCAATCTTTAATCAGCAAATACAGATAAACCGAAATCGAAATTACCGAAACCGTCAATAAAACGTTGGAAAAATTGTCAAAATCGCGGGTGCGGGCATAGTAATAATTGAGTCTTGTTAAATCGGACGTCCGCCGGTAACGACGATAATAATCGTCCGCCCGGCGTTTCAAGTAAAAAGATCCCCAGTTGCAGGCAATGGCTAAAGTAGCCAAGCCGGGCTTTAAAGACTTTTTCAGCCAATTCGCTTTGTTTTTGGATTCGCTTAAAACGGGGATGTACTTAAAAGCGCTTTTCATTTCGGGATAATTCGGAAATGTTTTTAAAAGCAACGTGTCCGAAGGCGTAATTTGAACCGTGGTGTCCTTAGCCCAATTATTCCAGCGATGATCGTTTTTAAACAATAAGCGCAGCTTTGTTTTTCCGGCGGGCAGCGTGATAATTTTATCGGAAAAGATTTTTGATGAATCGGAAAGGAGCATCACGGCAATGTTGGAATCGGGCAGAGCGATGCAGCCCCGATGAGCTTCCTGAGCCGAAATCGGCTTTCCCAAAAGCAGAAAAAAGAAAAATGTTGCAGCAATTCCGATCGCCTTAAGATTTATCTTCATTGTTTTTCCTCACCCTTCGAAGATTCCAGACGCAAAACGGAGTCGTATTCCATGGCAATAAAAACAGTTCCCTTTTCGTCAACAACCGCGGCTGCGGGTCTGTTCTTTAAAGTAAGCTCCTGCGCAATCTCGTGATTGCGTTTATCGATCAGATAAACTTTTTTCTGATAGGTTGCGATAAGCAGATGATTTTTTGTGATTAGTATCGGGGTTGTAGGCGTCCCTTTCAGAGAGACCGACCAGAGCGGGCGCAAATTAAAATCCAGTGCCCACAGTGTGCCTTCGCTGCCCATTAGGAACAACTGATTGCCGTCGGTGGAGAAGGGCTGGTAAAAAGGAGAATTGAAGGAATTTTTTTCAACAACCGTTCCTTTTTTCAGATCGAGTTTAAACACATTGCCTTTCATGTCCGGGATGAAAATACAGTCGTTCGCAATTAAAGGCGAAGTGTAAATGTGCTCTGGCAGCTCCTTCCGCCAGAGAACGCCGCCGTCGTCAAGGTTCAGGGCGGTCACCAATCCGTCTCTTGAACAGGCGATCAGAATATTGTCGTGAAGCGCCAGATCCGATTCGATTGGTTTTGAATTTTGATATTGCCAGACTACCTCGCCGTTAATTTTGTTCAGGGCGAATATTTTGCCTTTCAGCGTGGCATGAATGATCATTTGATCAGGAACGAGCGGACTGCTGCGGGAATAGAGTTGCTTTTTTTTCCACAGAAATTGTCTGCCCGCAAGATCGTAAGCCTGTAATCCGTACTTGCCTTTTTCCGCGGGAATAAAGAGCAGGGGTCGGCTAAAGGCAGCAGGAGCGGAGATTCCTCTGCCGATTCGTTTGTTAGCCACATTGCCCAGATTGTCTTTATTCATCGAAACAAGGTAACCGTTGTAAGTAGTCAGAATCAGTTTGTCTTTAACGGGAAGCAAAAAAGGATTCGCCAGTCCGCTGATGCCTTTTTTCTTAACAATATTTATCGGTGGACTTATTTCGGCGTTGGTGAAATACCAGCGCTCGGAATTAAATCCCGCCTGCAGAACTTCCGGCAGCTCCGAAAGCGAATTTATCCGCACATTCGGATTTTGGCAGCCGAACAGAAATAACAGTAGCCAGAGCGTCAATATGTTTAAAAGTCTTTTCATTGTTAAAAATCCCAGCCGAAAAAGAATTGGGTAATGGTTTTTTTACCGATCGATTTAAAATCCGTTTTTCTGCCGATATCCAGCCTTAAAACCAGAACATTCCCCAGGTTAAGACGGATTCCGAAGCCGAAGCTGCCTTTGAATCCGGGAAACTTGTTGTTCCAGGCGTTGCCGGCATCCAGAAAAAGAGCGCCGCGGATTCCCTGAAAGCGAAGAGCCGCCATGGGAAAGCGGATGCCCAACTGATCGATCAAAGGAAAACGCAATTCCTGCGAAATGAGCAAAATGCGCTTACCGTGAAGCGACCACCTTCTGTAAAGTCTTAAATCCCAGCTTCCGCCAAAATAGTATTCCAGCGTTTCCCGTCCTTCGTTGAACAGCGATAAAAATCGAACCGCGTAAGCGCTGCGCAGACTTATCCGAAAATACTTGCGCACATCGATCAGACCCGTCAGATAGTTTACGTTGGAAAACGCCAGATCGTAAGTGTTGCCAAAGGTGATGTTGATTCGCTGCCCGTCCATGGGTCCGCTGGGTCCCCAGATGGAATTGTCGTTGACTAACGAGATGTAGCTGCTGTTCAGATAGGCTCTGCGTCGTTTATTAAAAAACCAGTCTTTGTCCGAATAGGCTAAATTCTGACTTACCGAAACCCGCGTGAATTGTGAAAACGGATAACTGAAGGTGACGATCCCTCCCACGCGTTCTTCGTAAAAATAGGCGTTGCCGGGATAAAAATAATATCCGGCAAAGCGGTACAGACTAACGCCCCAGTTTACGCGATCTTCCAGCGATATTTTGGTGACCGCCACATTAAAACTCTTCCAGAATTCGCTTGCCACCCGGGCGTTATTGTAAATGAGAAGATAATATTGATCGTTGCCGAGCATATCGGTAAAAGCCAGTTGAGCGCCTCCGGTTGTTCCGAAAATGGGATCCTGCGAAACCTGTGTTTGCGCAAAATCAAGATCGTATTTGCGCACGTACGGTTTGCGTTCTTCGACTTTTTGCGGAACGATGTTTTTAAAACTCCAGCGCGTAGTGTCTTTAACAAGAATGGGCTGAACGATGCGCTCGGCTGTCGTTAAATGCGTCAGAAAATTCGGTTCGTAACGAATCTGAAAGTAACCCTTTTCAAATGTTCCGTACAGCAAACCGTTTTGCGGCGTCCAGCAGGGATCGAATGTGGCGCCCAGGTAAGAAGTCATTTTGAACATGCGGACCGGCTTTCGCTCAAACGCCGATTGAACGGGATCGGTAATTAGGTAAATGTTGTAAGAACCCTTTCGATCCGAAGTAAAGGCTAAGTATTTGCCGTCCGCGGAAAAAGAAGGGGATCGGTCTTTTTCTTTTCCGAAGGTCAGATAGCGAATTTCGCCGCTCTGACGATCGAGCAAAAAAATATTGGCTGCGCCTTCTTTACCCTGAACGCCGCGATCCGAAGCAAAGGCGATGAATCGACCGTCCGGCGACCAGGCGGGATCGTCGTCGGCGTAAAAGTCGTCGGTTAGTTTAATCAGCCGTTTTTGCCGAACCTGAAAGATGTACAAATCTTTGTAACCGCCGAAATCGAGTCCGCTGAACACAATCTCGTTACCGTCCGGCGACCAGGCAGGGGAGTAGATTCCCACCAGATGCGGGAATTGGCGCCGGGCGATTATTTTTCTTTCGGGAATGGAATAGAGATAAAGCACGTCCGTTTCTCCGCTCTTGGAGCTAAAGGCAAGAATTCCGTCGCGGTTTACGTCGATCCGCGAATCGAAAACATGAAACGCCTCAAATTCCGAAGAGGCTTCTCCTTTGACCAGCAGTTCCACATCCTTTTCTTTGTCTTTTAAAGAAAGCGGCTTTAAGGGACGCATGTAAATACTGGAGTAACCCGTACGATTCGCCACAAACACAACGTACGGTTCGCCGTTGATTTCATAATAGGCGGGTTTAAAATTGTAACCCTGACGGACTATGGTTTCGCAGACCTGTTCCGAAAAATCGTTGTTTTTTAAAAGCGGGTAGTAGCGCTTTTTTAAATCGTAAAGATATTTGTGATCGAATTCCTCGTAGTCCGTTCCCAGGGCTTCTTTGAAGCAGTATTCAAAATAAGGGTATTTCCAGACCAGCTCCATCATCTTCAGAATTTTATCTTCGCCGTAATTTTGGGCGATGTAACGCATGACATCCTGACCCACTTTGTACATGGTAAAGGTGCCGCTGATCTGGTAAATGTTTTCCAGTCCCACCACGTAATTGTTCAGAACCGCGTCCCGCAAAACCATCTCCGCCTGCGCGTCCCAGTCGGTTGACCAGAATTCGGCAAGACCCTCCACAAACCACAGCGGGGGATAGGCGCCTTCAAGTTTGTCGTAGCGGCGGAGCACGTTAGCGATTTTGCTGTGCATGAAAACGTGCACCAATTCATGCCGAATTACGCGGCGAAACTCTTTGATGTCGCCGTTGCCGGGCACAACGACCCGTCCCTTGATAAATTCAAAAAATCCGCCAACATTTTCGGGAATAAACCCGGGCGTAACATTGGTCTGCTGAAAATGCAGGTGAGAGCTGTAGAAAATCAACGGAATGCGATAGGTGACAGAGTAATTGAATTTTTGCTCCAGCGCCCGGTAGCTCTCTTCGGCGAACTGCGCTCCCTTTTCGGCGACGTCCTGCATTTCGGGATAGTAATAGATGTCAAAATGTTCGGTTTTTAAAATCTGCCAGTTAAAATGGGTGTATTGAACCTTATTGCGTCCGAAGTAAAAACCCTGAGCCAACGCCTGAACGATGAAAATGAAAAGAATACCGATAATCCGGAAGACAAGCTTTCTTTGCATGGACGTCGATTTATTCGGTTTAATCGAACTCATAAAAGCAAACTAATGAAAAAGGATTAATGTTTCAACCGCGGCGGAGAAGGGTCGTGAGGCGTGATGAGTGACGGGTTTAAGTGTTTAGAGGTTTAGTTGTTTAGTTGTTTAATTTAGAGCAAAAAATGAATGCAAGAAAGCAGAGAGCGGAAAGCAGAAAGCAGTAGTAGGAAGTAAGCAGTAGGTAGTAGGCAGTAGGCAGAAAATAGTAAAATGTTTGTTGTTAAGAAGGAAATACTTTTTTATTCACTAAAAAATAATTTGGTTGAATTATTTAAACATTTAAGCGATGTTGAAGATAACTCATTACGCATTACGCATTACGATTACTGGAGAAGCCGCTTAACCCTTAACTCTTAACGAACTGTCGTGATGAGTGATGCGTTACAGGTTTCAGGTTGCAAGTATCATTGGGAATTAAAACAAAATGCTCTGTTACTGTCATTTCGATGAGCGCAGCGAAGAGAAATCTTTTTTATCGTAACATGAGATTTCTTCGCTCGCAATGACAGAACACGGTTTTTATAGTGGATTAATAGCTTGTAAATTAGCCAAGAACCAAGGCGATTTGGAGGCGACCCCGTTTAACGAATCACCGATTCAACCTTTTGCCGGTTATTGGCGAATTGTCAATTTTGCTTTTTGATTCAACAACCCGCTTACCGTACTAAACGTGTAACCGCGTTGACGCAGGGAATCGATTAAAGCGGGCAAGATCAAATAAGGAAAATCATTCCTGCGGTCGGTGCCAAGATGCATCAGAATGATTTTGCCTTGCAAACCCGATTTTGCTTCTAAATTTAAAAAATGCTCCAGAATTTCTTCGCTCGAACGGTAAAGAGCCGCCGTGCTGTCCTCTACCCAATCCAGGGCGTCGCAATGTTTAGACCAGCCCACATGCTTGTAACCGGCTTCCGCAGCCCAGATCAAAATCTGTTTGTTGTATTCGCCGAACGGCGCCCGCCAGTAAGGCGCCAGATGCTTATTCGTTATTTTATTAAAAAGGCTGTCCGTGCGGAGTAATTGGCTGTAAACAAAGGCTCGATCAATTTTCCGTCCGGTTTTTTGAATTTGATTCTCGGCATAAGTTGTAAGATGGGGATGGTTAAAGGTGTGATTTCCCACTTCATGCCCGTCCGCAACAATTTGCCGCACGGTTTCCGGGTAGCGCTTTAAAAATGTTCCGGTAATAAACATGGTACAGCGCAAGCCTTTTTCACGCAGAATATTCAAAAGCTGCGCGCTTCCGCGATTAGTGGAACCCGCATCGAAGGTCAGCGCTATTTTTTTGGACGAAAGCGGCACCGCAGATACGGGACGCGACAAGAATTCAAGCCGGGCGGAATACCAGTTGATCCTGAACGAATCGACCAAAACCGTTTTGCCGTCGGCTCGGTGCGCCCAGACAGTAAAACGATTCAATCCGAAATGCAGCGGCAGATCGCCGAAATAGGAAGTTCCCTTTCCGACGGAACGCATGGAGACCATTTTCGCGTCGCGCCATAAAGAAACCGCCAAACCGGGACTTCCCTTAATTCTGAATTGTAATTCTCCCTGCGCTTTGATCATGCTGGTGTCCATCCGGAACCATGAACTGTCCTTCGGAGCAATCTGTTTTTGAACTTCGGGTTTTGCGGAAATTTTGTTCAGCTTCCAATTGAAATAAACAAGCAAACTGAGATTGGAAATCAGAATGAAAATCAAAAGAAGATAGACCGGCAGATTTTTGACGGTTTTGATCCGCGAATAGAACTTCCCGGCTTTCCACAAATAGTAACATTTACGGCTGCAAAATAAATGATGCCCCAGACGCAACTGACATTCGGCACAGATCGGTTCTTTGCAATAATAACAGCGGCGCGCGGTTAACCGATCGGGATGATTTTTGCAGGCTCTTTTTGTTTTTAACATGACAGCCCCGAAAACAGATGACTCCCCTTGACGGAGAGCCGTGAAAAATCAATAAAAAATCTCCGGTATTCCTAAACCTAACGATTGACGTACTGGGCTTCGTAAAAACGACGATATTCTTCGTGTTTTTCTTTGATCTTCCGCCACCACGTTTCGTTCTCCAAATACCAGTCGATGGTTTGCTTTAAACCCTCTTCCAGACTCCATTTCGGCTCCCAGCCCAGGGCGCGGATTTTAGCGGTATCCACCGAGTAACGCCGGTCGTGCCCCGGACGATCTTTGACGTATTTTATCAACGATTTGGGTTTGTTTAAATATTCCAGAATGAAATTGGTAATAAAGATATTTTCACGCTCGTTTCCGGCGCCGATGTTGTAAATTTCTCCGAATTCTCCTTTGTGGAGTACAAAGTCGATGGCGGAGCAATTGTCTTCCACAAAAATCCAGTCGCGCACATTTTTGCCGTCGCCGTAAAGGGGCAACGGCGCGTTGTCGATGGCGTTGGTAACGAACAGGGGAATCAATTTTTCGGGATACTGATAGGGACCGTAATTATTCGAGCTGCGGGTAATTAAAACCGGCAACCCGTAGGTTTTAAAATAGGAGCGAACCAGTAAGTCGCCGCCCGCCTTGCTCGCGGAATAGGGACTGTTGGGCAGCAGCGGATCGGTTTCTTTGAACGAACCGTTTTCGATTGAGCCGTAAACCTCGTCGGTGGAAATGTGCAAAAAGCGTTCGATGTTGTGTTTTTTGGCGGCTTCCAATAAAACAAACGTTCCGCGGATGTCCGTTTCGATAAATTTTCCCGCTTCGTGAATGGAACGATCCACATGAGTCTCTGCGGCGAAATTGACCACGGCATCCACATTACTCATCAGGTTGTCAACCACCTTTTCGTCTCCGATGTCGCCGTGGTAAAACAAATAACGGGGATGTTTTTCAAGATCGATCAGGTTTTCGCGATTTCCGGCATAGGTAAGAGCGTCCAGCACAATGATGCGGTAATCGGGATATTTGTCAATCATATAACGCACAAAATTAGAGCCGATGAATCCGGCGCCGCCGGTGACAAGAATGGTTTGCATCGTTTTTCCTCCTTTACGTTCGGTGCGAAACGATTAATGATCGCCGCCCGTGATAAAACTTTTCAATATTCGATTTTTCCGTTCCTTTGCAGACCAACGGCTATAAAATAAAAAATAAGAAGGTATGTTAAAAATTTTTATGGGCTGGGGACGAATTTTTCACTTTTCGTTATATGTTAAGGGTTAAGGGCATAAGCGTAATGAACAATGAATAATGAATAATGAATAATAGTGTCAAATGACCTGTACTAAACTGGTAAATCGTGCTTTCACCCAGTTTATGAGTTTATCGCTTTGGGCGGATAGGAAGAATCCTAAAGGTGGAGAATGGGTTGCCCTCGGACAACCCAGTTCTTCCCACCCGCATCATACAGGCGCTCGGGTTGCTCTCCAGCAGAGCCCTATCCTCCTGTATGACAATACAATTTATAAAAGTCATCTGCCGTTATCAATATTAATCAGATGAATCTGAAAGATAGAATTCCTGATACAGTTTGCGATACTCCCGTACCAGGTGCTCGCTCATTCTGGTATAAAAGGCTATTTTGGCGTCAGATTGATTTTCCTGAAAAAACGGCAAAGTTCTTTCAAAATCGCCTATGTAACGATCCACAGATGATGGTTCATGCTTATGCTTTCGGGCGATCTCCGAAGGCATTAAACCTTTTAAATGGTCTTTGATAATTTGTCTTTTATGGGTTAATGTCATGCCCAGGTCGTGATAACTGCCTCTTGTTTTAAGTATCTGATCATGCTCTTTTTCCCATTGAATGCGCAATTTAACTGCATAAGAAGGAGAAATGTTTAAGATAAGGGCAATATCTACCATAGAAAGTAGAGTATCCTGAGCATAGGCTTCCTGACAAAATCTGGCAATGCGATCTTTTAATAAGGCTTTTGGTGAAAGCCCATTAACAATTTTATTTAATTCAGCGTCTGTCCAAAGAGTTAAGACAATCAATTTGTGTTTTGTTTTATCCATAGACTTACCATAGCCGGGAAAATCATCTTTATCCACTGCTGGCCAGAGAATTTGATGGGCTTTCATTTGTTCGGTTTCGCGACCGTAAGTGTTGATAATATCCAGCATGGATTCTATTAAGACATCGGCTATTTTGAGTTTGTTTTCAAAACCAAAGTTTAACACAAGCTCTCGTTTGAGCAAGTTATGCAATGTTTTTTTCTGACTCGGCCCATAGATCATTTTGGCATAACTACGGGATGCGGCTGTTTTATTCATTGCAGATTCCTCCTGTTTTTTTGGGAACGATCAAATAATAAAACAGCTCTTAGTTGAATCTGCTCTAAACGATACTTACAATCCGAGTCGTCTTTGAATTGTTGGTAAAGGGAGATGTATTCTTGGACCAACTTCTCGGACATACGAAACATTCGGCTGATGCGTAAAGGCGAATACTGTTCATTGACAAAAGCGCTGTAAACCATGGTAAAATCATCCACATAGCGCTCGACAGACTGCCTGTCGTGGGATATCGCTCGGGCAATGTCTGTTATGGTGTAACCCTTCAGAAATCGTTTTACCGCTTCATATTTATGGGATACGCCCGGACCGATATCGCAATAATTACCGCGTGTCGGGATTAAATTATTTTCTTTACGATAGTCGGATATGATTCGTTTTATGGTGGATACGCTGCAATGCAAAAGTCTGGCAAGGTCTTCTTGTGTAAGGTTGCAACCTTGTTGTAGCGCTTCCCAGCATAAGCGTTGAACCATTAGTTTATTATAGGATTTGTGGTCTTTAAATGAAAGCTCGACCAGCTCTGTCGGATAGACATTTAGTCGTATTTGTTTTGTTCGGCAATGGATAAGTGCTTTGCCTGCGGGCTCTGTGTTAATAACAGCGGTAAACAAGACTTGTCCTTCATGGATGAGGTTCTTTTGAGTCTTATCAATATGAAGCCGAATATCCTGTGTTAATGTTCGAGCTTCCACAGGAGATAACGAATAATCGCTTGTTAATTTTAAGGACATTAATCTTTCAAAGCTCTTGTCCAAAGAACGTTCCGAGTAAGATCGTTTGCGTTTCATTTCCTGTACTCCTATTTTTTTGATACATTAGATTAATTGGTTTTTGAGTACAGGTCAAATGAACTAATAGGTAATGAATAATGAAAATCCCTATTAGCACGCATTACGAAAATTCATTAAGGATTAAGGTTAAGGGTTAAGCGAACTTCTAACTCACCACGCAA
>JAADIP010000186.1 GCA_013151275.1 Calditrichota bacterium
TGATGCGCAATTAAAAAACAGAGGTAATTTTCCTTTGTGTGCTTTGTGACTTCTTTGAGAACTCTGTGGTTATTTTTTTTTCCGCGTCCGATAGATAAATTACAAAATGACGAGTAACAAGGTTGTGACGCGTGATGCGTGATGAGTAACAGAGTAACAGGGTAACAAAGTAACGAGTAACCAGAAGTCAGCAACCGGCAACCGGAGACGCCCGCTTAACGCTTAACGAAAAAGATGACAGAGTAGTTTGATACATTATTGATAAATCCGAAGTAAATCCCAATCTTTTAAGCGCTGATTGATGACTGCTTTTTCACCTTGGTCTTAAAGTAAAAAGTCCGTTTCCCGCAGAACCGGGGCAGTAATTCGATTTGTATTGCCAACCTCGCCACGGGATCTATTTTGTTAATCCGCATGACCATGATTCCGGATTTGGCAGGTGTCTTTCCTGCCGTCCGGTAAAATGCCGAGGGTTTTCAGAAAAACTATTCGTTTCCAAGGTTGTGCTTTTTTATTTTTCGCCACAGAGTTGCGCGATCCACGCCAATCATTTCAGCCGCTTTTTGCCGGTTGCCGTTACACATTATCAGGGCGCGTTTGATGAACTGTTTTTCCATAGCATCCAGATATGCGGAAAGATCGGTTTTGGTCTCCGGCGTTACGATCATGGGGGCGGATGTGTCTAAAGCCAGAATGATTTCTTCGGCAGTCAGGATTTTGTTGGTTGTAAAAATAACGGCTTTTTCCAGAACATTTTTCAACATCCGCACGTTGCCGGGCCATTCGCATTGCATTAAGACCTGTAATGCAGAGGGCGAGATGCCCTGAATGGATTTGTTGTGCGTTTCCGAGAACTGTTTCAGATAAAATTCGGTTAAGAGGGGAATGTCTTCCAGTCGGTCGCGCAGCGGCGGGATGTGGATGTGAATCGTATTCAGACGGTGGTAAAGGTCTTCGCGAAAGAGGTGCTGACGAATCATTTGTGTAAGGTTCTTATTGGTGGCGGTAATAACGCGTACATCAACCTTTATGGTGCCGAGCTCGCCGATTTTTTCGATTTCGCCGTCCTGAAGAACGGTGAGCAGTTTGGCTTGCCCAAACATTGTGAGTTCGCCGATCTCATCCAGAAAGATGGTGCCGCCGTCGGCTTCCTCGAATTTGCCTTTTTGATTCTGGTAAGCGCCGGTAAAGCTGCCCTTCTTATGTCCGAAAAATGTGCTTTCGATTAATTGCTCGGGAATAGCCGCACAATTTACGCGCACATAGGGTTTGGCTGCCCTTTGGCTCTTCAGATGAATGGTGCGGGCTACCAGCTCTTTGCCGGTCCCGGTCTCTCCGGTGATCAGCACCTTGGCGTCGGTAGGAGCAACGGCTTCGATTTGTTTGAACACTTTTTGCATGTTCTTGCTTTGTCCGAGCATTTGATATTGTTCGTGCAGCTCTTTGATCAGTGTTTCCCGTTCCAGCATCCAGTTGCGCTGGGCAATGGCGTTTTTGAGTGTGATAAGTAAGCGATCCAGGTCTGCGCCTTTTTCGAGAAAATCGAAGGCGCCCTGTTTAATGGCTTGAACGGCAATTGCCAGCGTGCTGCGTCCGGAGATCATAACCACGGGAACAGAGGGGTGCTTTTTTTTGATGTGTTGCAAAAGTGAAATGCCGTCCATGCCGGGCATTTGAACATCGAGCAAAACGCAATGAAAATTTTTCTTGTCTAAAAGTTGTTTGGCTTCAAAAGAATTAGCCACGCCTTCTACGCTATAGTTCTGATATTTAAGAAGTTTGGCAAGATTTGCTAAAAAGTGCAGATCGTCATCGATGGCAAGAATATGGTACATGATGAGCTCCTAAATCACGAAACGGTTACGACTGAAGGTAAAGACAATACAAAAACCGTACCGAAATTTATTTCAGAATAAAAGTCAATCTGTCCTCCGTGCTGCTGGACGATGTGCTTGGCAAATGCCAGACCCATTCCGCTGCCTTCTTTTTTGGTGCTGAAGTGGGGCTCAAAAATTTTGGAAAGATATTTTTCCGAGATGCCGGGACCGTTGTCCTGCACACGAATTTCGATCCATGGTTCACGGACGGCTTTAAATTTTGCCGAAGGTTTTACCTCGATGTTGATTTCGCCCGATCCTTTCAGGGCGTCCAGACTGTTTTCGATGATGATGTGCAGCAAGAGTTCGATTTGACGTTCGTCCCAGTACACGGTTTGCGGCAGGTGCGGATCAAACGCGTAGCGAATGCGCAGGAAGTCGTTGGTGTACATGGCAAACGGTTCCAGACACTGACGCAAAAGATTTTGCAGATTGATTGCACAGATATTGAGTTGTTCCAGATCGCTGAATTTGAGAAAATCTTTGCTGATGTTGCGGATGCGCCGCAGTTCGGAATAGGCTTCTTCCAACTCTTCGTAAAGTTCCGGTTTAAGGTCCGGATGTTCGCTGCTTAGTTTAAGGTAGAGGGTTTGCAGTTTGAGTTGCACCCCGCCGAGGGGTGTTTTGATGTCGTGTACCATTTTACGCACGTTACGCTGCCAGTTAAGTTGACGCTCCAGCATGACCTGCTCGGTGCTGTCCATTATTTCAATTAAATAGGCGTTGACAAATCCAAAATAGCTGAAAAAGGGAGTGACGGTAATTTCACCGACAAAGTATCCGGCAGCGTCTTCAAAATCAAAGCGGGTTTGCACCTGCTCATGGTGTTGCACGCATTTTTCGATAGCCTGCAGCAGGTCTGGGTGCTGTTTTAAACCTTCCCGAAAATACTGTCCTCGCTGCAACGGTTGCCGCAGTTTTAAAAATTGATTGACTTTTTGATTGAGTGAAATGATCCGCCCGCGGTGATTGAGCAGGATGATGGCGTTTTTGGAGTGCCGCATGGAGAAAATTAAGTACGAAACGTACTGACGGATTTTGTTGATTCCCCAATGGGCGCCGGTGGAAGCCAGAAAAACGCCCAGAAAGATTAATAGATAAAGATAAGCAAGGAAAGAATAGACGGGATTTGGGGCAATGCGCAGTTCAAACGAATTGCGCAAAAAACCCAGCGACAGATGCGGCAGAACATCGCCCTCACGTTTGTTAAAGCTCCAGTCCAAATAAGCGACGGGCTCCTTAAATGAATAGCGCGCCATCAATTGCAGATTGTTGTTCAAAAGGATCACGTCGGAATAGGAGAGCGCCAGAAAAACGGGTTTTTTGTTGTTGAAGATATCTTCCAGTCCCAAAAGCACAAACGAATTATTAAAGGGAAACGGAATACTTTTGACAGGCTGGAGTTTTTCGTTCAGCAACAGAATGTTTTGCCCCGTCGTTGCGCAGACAATTTGCGGAGGCTGGCTGTAATTGTTGATCAGTATGGAACGGATGATCGGTAAATTATCGTTGCGCAGGATTTCTCTGCCTTTGGCATCTACCAGCCATAAGGAGGAAGATTGTCGGTTTTTCGTAAAGAAGAGAAAGTAGTTTTGCCCTTTCGAGGAGTACGGAAAGGGAATAATTGAGCTGAACGCCTGTCCGATCTTTTTAGGCTCTACAACAGGTTTTAAGTTGTGATCAAGCAGTACAAACCATGAGAACTGGTCGGAGAGATAGGCGTCTGCGGGCGTGTTTTTGGTGGCGACGCTTTTTAAAGCCACTTCCGGAAATCCGTCGCCGTTCAGATCGAGCACTTCGCATTGAGCCACGCCCATGTTGTGATCAAAGCGGCGGGTGATTTTAAAACGACGAAGGTCGTACACGCAAACACTGCGCGGTTCGCGGGCGTATCCGGTGTACAGCGAAAAGAGCAGATCGGTCTGTCCGTCTTTGTTCATATCTGCCCAGCGGATAAAGATTCTGCCGATGTCCCAGTATTTACGTACGCGGTTGGCGGAAGCGGCGACAACCGGCTGTTCTTTAACCAGAAACTCGGTTTTTACCACATCGATGATTGACAGGTAAAGGTAGTCGTTATCATGGGAAAAGGCGAAAATTTCTTTCCAGCCGTCGCCGTTAATATCCTGATAGCCAAAGTAATACTGAACGAGTGGCGCCTTAAAATTGAACTGATCGATCAGTCCCGAATTGTGGTCGTCGTAAACGTTAATATGGTATTCGTCGATTTGTTTGTTATTTCCGGTGTAGATGCGCTCGTTAAAGCCGTCGTTATTCAGGTCGTGGAAAAAGGTGCGGCTGTTTGGTCCGTGGATGAATTTGTATCCCGGTAACGGGGAGAACTGGTAAGGCGTTAGCGTCTGGCGCAAATACCAGCCGATCACCGCGGTAACCGTAAGGCTGAAGATGAAAAGGGTAATGTAAATTTTTTTTAAAGGTTTTTGCATTTAAGGAATTTTCCCTGTATTAAACAGGATATTTTACAAAAATAGACAACTTTAAAATTAATTTCAAGGCGTCGTAACAAATAAGTGCAATGTGCGGACAAGCCGATTTACCTTTGCCTAACCATTTCAAATTTCATTGATTAAAAACAGAATAATGAACCATTTTTTAATACGGTTGTTTCTTTCGATCCGCGTTTGTTGCACAAATGCAACGCGAAAATTCGCCAATTGTTGCAGGGGTGAAACGAAAAAATATCCGAATCAAATCCACAATTATACGTAATCCTTAAAATAACAAGCCATTAAAGCTCCTTGGTACAATAGTTGATGTAAGAATATTAAATGTTTTAAAAATCTTTTACGGAGGATAAAAATGAAACGATTAATCATTCTTTTTAGCCTTATAAGTTTAGGCTTATTAATTAGCTGCTCACAAATGTCATCGCCGACCGAACCGCAGGAAGCTGCTGATTTATCGATTAATATGTTGTTAAAACCAGCGACGGACAATGGCTACAACGTAACGCGGGTTCATGTTAAGATTACCCGGAACACCTTTGCCGACAGCATGGACCTGACGATTGACGGCGAAAGCGCCAGCGGCACATTTACCGATCTGAAGGTCGGCACCTACCAGATAGAGGTGTGGGTGTATGAAGACACTACCTTAATTGCCACCGGCAGCGGCACCGGACAGGTAAAAGCCGGTAAGACCGTCAATGTGACCATTACGGTAACGTTTTTAACCGGGAACCTGGGTGTGACGGTAAACTGGGGGGAAGAAAATGTAATTATTTTTGATGATTTTAATCGTACGGATAATTCGGAAGTTGGTAACGGATGGTCAGAAGCAAATCCTGATCTCGCCGCGCCGGTATTTCGAGTAATACTCTGGAGTTGAAAAGTGTTAACCTGGGACAACCTAATAGTTTAGTCTATCGACCTTTTATTTTTGACATAATGAAAACCTATAAATTTTCGTTTTATGTAAAAAGTTCAAGTTCAAATAGTAATTATATACAAATACTTATTGGTGCCAATCTCTCGGATCCGGTACATCCTATGGCGGATGTTGATGTATTGGGCATAACAATCGCAATGAGTAATGACCCGGCGCGGGCTCTTCATAATGTACGACTTTTCAGAGATGATAAATCCGAATTTACTTCACAAATGATGAATTCCTCAAATGTACCACAGGCAAATACCTATTCAAAAATAGAAGGCGTTGTTACTGCCAATGAATTGAAATTGACCATTGATTTTCTGAATGACGGTACACGAGTAGAAAATTTATCATTCTCATTCGATGCCCCTTCTTCATCTGGTAAATATTTTGCGGTAGGAAATTATGACGGAATCGGTGCAGGAAAAGTAACTTATAATATTGATGATTTCAAATTGGAAGAACTTTAATTTTTTGTAGCAAGTAAAGAATCAATTCAACTAAACCAATTCTTTATCTTTTAGTTTTAGAATTGCTCATATTAATTGGAGTTTTAAGGGGGGCTATAAAATGACAAAGAGAATTATCATAATCTTTTTAAGTTTTGTATTATTAATAATTAACTGCTCAAAGAAATCACCGCCCACCGAGCCGGAGGAAGTTTCGGATTTATTGATTAATATGTTGTTAAAACCAGCGACGGACAATGGCTACAACGTAACGCGGGTTCATGTCAGGATTACCCGGAACACCTTTGCCGACAGCATGGACCTGACGATTAACGGCGAAAGCGCCGGCGGCACGTTTACCGATCTAAAGGTCGGCACCTACCGGATAGAGGTGTGGGTGGTTTATGAAGATACCACTCTGATTGCCACCGGCAGCGGCACGGGCGAGGTAAAAGCAGGTATGACGGTCAACGTGACCATTACGGTAACGTTTTTAACCGGGAACCTGGGTGTGACGGTGAATTGGGGGCAGGAAAGTAAAGGCGGTATCTTGTTCGAAGATTTCGGAATTACGGATTCTGCTTTTGCTTATGACTCGAATTGGGATGCAATTTGTGATAGCATTTTTGGGCTAAATTACAGAGTAGCGGATTGGAATGATTTGAAAAGTTATTATAATAACGGCGGGGACCTTCTTTATCTATTCGATGGGCTGGGGTTAACGGAATATAGGGATGGAGCAAGTGTTAAAAGAAATGGCAACCAATTTTATTCAAGTTCTCGTTCATATTTTGCCTCAAGACATGAACACAAACTTCCAAGCGGTTGGTTAGCGCATGATAATATTGATAATTATTTAATAAGCCTGGGTTCATGGTATCATAAAAGGAAAATTATGGTGCATAAAAAATAATAGATTTTGATAAGTTTGTTATGAAATTCCAAAAGACTTATTTTTAAACTTCTTATTTGCTCAGCAAAGCCGGAATGTGGGCTATGTTGATTCATATATATAGTGAGAGTTTGCACAACATCGCGGACAACAATATTGACATTACGTAAGTAATTTTAAAAATAAGAAAGAACTATTGGTAGGGGAACTATTATTTTAACAAAATCAATTTTTTAAATTTTATATTTAAGTTAGGTGCCCTTAAAACTGTCTAAGATGTTATGCTATTTGTTAAATAATCCCTAAACCCCGCAGTCAGCAAAATAACTAAAAACAGCACGAGGAATCCGGAAAAACAGATCCGCCCTCGAATCCGACACAGGCATTAAATTTCGTAGCCCGCGTTATCGTAATTTGGCGGTTTTTTTGCAGCAGCTCGACGTTTAATAGAATTGATTACATTCATT
>JAADIP010000052.1:0-24272 GCA_013151275.1 Calditrichota bacterium
TGATGGATACACCACTCGTGGGGTTATTATCCTCACACGCGTCGGACTGAAGTCCGGAAGGAGGATGTTGGATGTTTCTGTCCCCGCCATAAATGGCGGGGTTAGTCAAATTCTCATACATTGAGTTTTAACAGAGTAGTCGTTCTACGGCAATTTTGACTAACTCCGTCCTTCAGGTCGGAGACGATACGATCATCGCAATACTCATTAAGGCTTCGGGACGTGGAGTGCGGAAGAGACACACCACTCGTGGGGCTTTATTCTCATACTCGTCGGACTGAAGTCCGGAAGGAGGATGTTTGATTTTTCTGTTTCTGTCCCCGCCATGAATGGCGGGGTTAGTCAGATGTTAACTGAGTCCGGGTTCTCATACATTGAATCTTAACAGGGCTGTTGCCTTGCCCCAATTTTAACTAACTCCGTCCTTTAGGTCGGAGACGATACGATCATCTCAACACTCATTAGGGCTTCAGCCCTGTAACTTCGTATGAATGAAGGAGTTAGTCATAATCGCGCATTCTGGTGAAACCGTACTTTGCTATGAATTCCTCATACTCTTCCTGCCAGGTTCTCCTGCGGTGATGTTTCTCCTGGTTTTTTATGTACTCCCGAACTCTGTTGAGTTGTGACTCTCCTACAGAGACAGCAAAGTACTCATCCGCCCATTCGAATTTTGTTTTTGTAATCCGGTTTTTATTGATCCAATGAGATACTTCGCCTTTGATAAGTTGCATAACCTTGGCTATCGTTTGATCTTTATTCAAGGATATAATACAATGCAGATGCTCTCTGTGACCATTAATGAAATCGATGTAAATATTGTGTTTTTCTGCATTTTCTCTGATGTGGCAGATGATTAGTTTTTTGTTTGTGGGCGTTAGAAATGGTTGCCGGTTCTTTGTGCCCCAAACGCAATGAAGCCAAATTCTTACGTAAGACATGGTTGACCTCGCAAATAAGAGATTTATTGCTAATTTACGTTGCAGAGTAAATCAATCCAAATCGAGTTAATACTACTAACTCCGTCGCTCGGGCGGGGATTAGAGTAGCTGCACACCCCTCATAAGTGTTTAAGCCGTGTGCCTTTCGGGCTGAAGCCCGGAGAAACAGGTATGGGATACACAGCATCACCGCCATAAATGGCGGAGTTAGTCAGAGGGCAGATGTTGCTGTGGAAAGCTGAAGAGGGCAGGAGCCTCACCATGCATCGTGGCTTGACTAAACCCGTCGCTCGGGCGGGGATAGAGTAGCTCTGCGCACCCCTCATAAGTGTTTAAGCCGTGTGCCTTTCGGGCTAAAGCCCGGAGAAACAGGTATGGGATACACACCATCACCGCCATAAATGGCGGAGTTAGTCAGAGGGGCAAGATGTCGCTGTGGAAAGCAGCAGAGGGCAGGAGCCTCACCACGCATCATGGCTTGACTCATCCCGTTGCTCGGGCGGGGATTAGAGTAGCTCTGCACACCCTTCATGAGTGCTTAAGGCGTTTACCTTTCGGGCTGAAGCCCGGAGAAACAGGTACACCATTTCAGCCCGAAATAAGAGGAGGCTTTTACGCCTCCTTTTTTTGTTTGACCCCAGCGACGATATTTTGCATCTAACCGCACAATGATGTTTTAAGTTGAGGCTGCGTCAATGGCTATCGATAAAGAAATGACTATCGAAGAAATCGTGGAAGAATACCCGCAGTTAATTCGTCCTCTGCAGGAGATGGGTGTTCAATGCATGGTGTGCGGCGAACCCGTTTGGGGCACATTAAAAGAGCGGATTACCGAAAAAGGGATGGAAGATCGGATGGACGAAATTATTAAACAATTAAATGCGTTGATTGAAAAATAAACAAAGATTGCCTTATGAATATTAAGAATATTAAATGGAAAAAACTGCTGATTTTTGGGGCGCTGGGCATGATTGCCGGGTACGCCTATTATTATTTTATCGGGTGTGTAAGCGGAAGCTGCCCGTTAACAAGTAATCCCTACCTAATGACCGGGTACGGATTGGGCGCCGGATTGATTTTGGGGTGGAGCACAAAAAAGAAGACGGATAAGGAAGAGAAATGAAAGCGTTAATTTATTTGATTTTAATCGTTGCCGGTATGTTTGTGTTTATTCAAATATATGTGCGGATTATCGGCTTGTTAAAACGCGGGAAAAAAATTGCGGATATTCCCGGGCGCATAGGCGAACTGATGAAAACGGAACCCAGACTAATTCTCTATTTTTATACTCAAACCTGCGCCGCCTGTAAAGCAATGAGCCCGGTAATAGATCGATTGCGTTCCGAATATTCGAATATCATTAAAGTGGATCTTAGCAAGGATATGGAAATCGCAAAAAAATTCGGCGTAATGGGCACACCGTCGCTGGTGGTGGTTGAGAATCAAGAGATTAAAAACTTTGTGATGGGCGCTAAAAACGAGGCTTTTTTGCGAAAATTGATTGAGGCGGAATCGTAAAAAATAAATAGCGCGAATTTTTAGTGACCCGAATTTTCCATCAGAAAATCAGGTTTAAAAAATAATCCAGTGTCCGCCGTAAAAACCTTTTTCCGTCATTTAGAACACAGAGAGAAATCTTTTTCTGCCGTGGAGCGTAAGATTTCTCGTCGCTGCGCTCCTCGCAATGACAATTACAGACATTTTTAGAGCGGACGCATTTATTCTAAAAGTATTAGTAAACCGTCTCCTCTTTCCCTATCGTAAGGCAGAGGATAAATTTCACCAATATCCGAATAAATTAAAGGCAATGGATTTTTATCGGTTCGTCTGTGCAGAATATTCTCGAATTCTCCGCGCTCAATATAATTGATAAATTTTGGTATTTTGAATAAATTTATTTTTAGATTAAGAATATTGTAAATCGTTCCGACTCTATTAAATGTACCCGCCGTTTAATAATTAAATATTGGGGTAATTATGCAAAAGAAATCAGATTTTGATGACATCGAAATGTCATATTTACAAAAAATCCGCATGGATTCCAAAGAATATAAGCGGTTGTATGAAAAAGGATTGGAACTGATCGAAAAGGAGCCCGATAGCCAAAAACTTTTAACTACCATTCTTGACGATTACCTGAAACGCCTCGACGACCTTCCTCCGATGGAAATTTCTCTGGAGAAAATTAACAGCTATGATGAGAGTCTGCAGGAAAAGATAAAATCATTGATTCTTTTTGGAACTCAGGCGGTTTTAATTCGTGAAAATTCTAAGATTCACAAAAACTTAAAGGAAACCAATCAGAAATACAGAGATTTGTTAAGCGTTGTAACCCATGAATTTAAAAACTCGCTGACATCAATCTATGGTTACAACCGCATAATCAAAAAGCGACTGGAACAGAAACGTTACGATAATTTATTGTCGCTTACCGAAAACATTGATCGTCTGACTAAAAATTTGTTTGCCATGGTTGACACCTTGTTAAATATGTTTTTAATCGAAGAAGGAAAGCTCCGCTTAGAACGTCAATTGTTTGATATTGTCGAAGATGTGATTAATCCTTTGGTTGATGAACTCGCCGCTCCGCTGCAGCATCGAAAGCAGGAAGTTGTTATTAAAAAGGAAGGCGACAAAAATATATTTTACGGCGACCTCCATTTAATGCATGTTGTTTTCCGAAATCTTTTTTTAAATGCTTTGCAGTACGGAAAAGAAGAGACCAATATCGAAATCTCAATATTTTCAAAAGATAAAACTTTGGAAATCCATTTTTTGAATTACGGAGAAGGATTAAAGCCTGAACAAATCCCTCATATTTTTGAAAAATTTTCCAGATTCCATCAGTCCAAAGGAAGAAGTAACGTCGGTCTTGGATTGTACACGGTGAAAAACATTATTGAAATGCACGGGGGAAAAATAAAGGCTGAATCCGAACCCTCCGAATGGATGAAATTTATTGTCAGTTTACCCAATAAGTATTGAATCCAGAGGAAAATAATGAATGACATTATCCGCTTTCATGTACCTTGCAAAGTTAAATACACAAAAATGGTTGAAGATTTTTCGTCTTTGATTGCCTCTTACCTGAACATTCCCGATATCGACAGAGAGCGATTAGCCCAAAATTTACGGGCGGTGATGAACGAAGTATTCCTGAATATCGTTAAGCATTCCAACACCGCCGCCATTGACGAGATGGTTCGCTTTCAATTTGAAATGGGCATGAAATTCATTGTGATTTCAATTTTTGATCATGGTCCCGGCTTTCAGGCGGATTCCTATTACCCACCCTATCCGCAATATTTGTTCGGCAAAAAATATGTGTTAAACAAAGTCCTCGACGGCTGGGTTTCTTACACGATTGTCGATCCGTTTACGGTTTCGTTTGTATTCGAAGAAGAACTTGAACAAGATGTGGAGAATATTGATTCCTCGGTTTTGCGCGATCATGGTCTGGGGCTTTCGATCATTACCAAGCTTATGGATTATGTGACTTACACCTATATCGGCGAGGGCAAGTTTGACTGGAAAATCGTAAAACATCTGATGCCGTGACGCGTGATGAGTGACAAAGTCGTAACGCGTGACGCGTAATGCGTTATGAGTAAGAAAAATGAAAAATGACAAAAGAGAAAGCAGAATGCAGAGAGCAGTAGTAGGTAGTAAGAAGTAGGTAGAAAATAGTGGAATGTTTGTTTTAATAGGGAAATGTTTTTTTCTCCTCTAAAAAATAATTTTCCTGAATTATTTAAACTTTTAAGCAATAGTGATGATAACGCATTACGCTAATCGGAGAACCCGCTTAACGCTTACACCCTTAACCCTTAACTACTTCCGACCCTTTTTTGTCCGTGAGTTTTTGCGATTCCACAAAACTTTCCTTCTTTTAAAATTATTCCCTAAAAAATCTCGGAGAACAGGTGATTCTTTCTTTTAAATGTATTATATTTAGAATACGGACTAATTTATCATATAAGGACATTTTACTCAGAAAAGAAAAGGGGGATTTATGAATGAATCTACTATTCAACCGTTGACCGTTTTATCCGAAGATGAAAAAATGTTTTACGATTCGGTTCGATCTTTTGCTGAGGAGCGCATCAAACCACATTCCCGTGAAATGGATGAAAAAAGTAAAATGGACCCTGGCATCATTAAAGAATTTTTTGAAATGGGTTTAATGGGCATTGAAGTTCCCGAAAAATACGGCGGTTCGGAGACCAATTTTTTTATGGCTATTTTAGCCGTGGAAGCGTTAAGTTATATTGATCCTGCCGCGGCAATTATCGTTGACGTGCAAAATACGCTGGTCAATAACGCCTTTCTCCGTTGGGGCAGCGATCAAATAAAAGAAAAATATCTGCCGGCTCTGGCTTCGACAAAATTAGCCTCTTACGCGCTTTCGGAAGCCGGCTCAGGCAGCGACGCCTTTGCTCTTAAATGCCGGGCTGTGGATAAGGGCGATTACTGGGAATTAAACGGGCAAAAGCTGTGGATTACCAATGCAGCCGAAGCGGAAATTTTTATCGTGTTTGCCAATGTAGATCCCGAAAAAGGCTATCACGGAATTACGGCTTTCATTGTCGAAAGAGATTTTGACGGCTTTTCGATCGGTAAAAAAGAAGATAAATTGGGAATCCGTGCTTCTTCCACTTGTGAATTGATTTTGGAAGGATGCCGGGTGCCCAAAGAAAATGTGTTAGGCGAGGTGGGCAAAGGTTACAAGGCGGCTATCGAAACGCTTAACGAAGGGCGCATAGGCATCGGCGCTCAAATGATAGGTCTTGCTAAGGGCGCGTTTGACGCCACCGTTAAATATGTCGCCGAAAGAGAACAATTCGGAAAACCTATTTCTCAGTTCCAGGGAGTCCGCTTCCAATTGTCCGAAGCCGCCACCGAATTGGAAGCCGCCCGTCTGCTGGTTTACAACGCCGCCCGTTTAAAAGATGCCGGACATAAATTTATCAAAGAAGCGGCAATGGCGAAATTTTTCGCCTCTCAGGTGGCTCAGAAAATCACCTCTTTGGCGATCGATTTATTCGGCGGATACGGCTTTACAAAAGAGTATCCCGTGGAAAAATATTTCAGGGATGCTAAAATCGGAACGATTTATGAAGGCACTTCCAACATGCAGTTGATTACCATTGCCAAACAAATTCTTATATGATCCGTCGGAGAATGCGTTTGCGGAATAATTTCATTACCATTAATTTGCGGCGGAACCGGTTTCTCCCGATGATTCGGACGGTCATTTAAAAAAGATTAACAAATTTGACGCATTCAAGCCCGATCATGTTTAAGATAAAAACGGCTTCAAAAGATCGGGCTTATTTTGTAGGCTGTGCACTGGATTTTAGTAAGGAAATTTATTAGCTTTTGGCACACTTCAGGGAAGATAGTACATCAAACGGATTTGGTTTTAATCGGGTAATTACTTAAAAAATAGGCAATATACCATTATGTTAAATTGCGATAAAGTCAGAGGAAGTCTGAATACTTCTATTTTCGGAAGAAGTTTGTATTGCTTTCAGGTTATAGATTCCACCAATTCTTACCTGTTGACCTTAGCCCGCGAAGGGGCGCCGGAAGGAACGGTAGTTCAGGCGGAATATCAAACGTCGGGGCGGGGACGCAAAGAACGGAAATGGCACGCCGCTCCCTGTAAAAATCTATTATTCAGTATTTTAGTCCGTCCCGAAATTGAGATCGATTTTTCCCAGAAAATCACGCTCGCCACGGCTATTGTTCTGGCTGAAACCATCGATCGTTATTTAAAAGACAGCGGAGTCGCCCCTGTGGATATTACGTTTAAATGGCCCAACGATCTTTTAGTGGGCGGCTTAAAACTAAGCGGCATTCTGGCTGAATCTATTCTTCGGGAAAAAAAGATACTGGCTCTGGTTCTCGGAGTGGGAATCAATTTAAATGAAACCAAGGATCAATTCGATCCGGCTCTTAAAAATCAGGCGACATCGCTGATTCAATTGACGGGTCAGACGATTAATCGCGAAAAATTTTTATGTATGTTTTTGGAACAGTTTGAAAAAGACTACGAGCGGTTTGAGAGAAACCTCTATCGGGAAGTTGTGCATGAGTGGAAACAGCGTTTCACTCAAATCGGTAAAAAGGTGTTGGTAAGCACGCCGTTCGGAGACGAAGAAGGCATTATCCGGGATGTGGATGAGTCCGGATACCTTGTTTATGAAGACAAAGTGGGTCGTTTGAGATCGTTGGTTACCGGAGAAATCAAAAAGGGAGAAAATGTTACTGGCGTTTGATATCGGGAACACGCATACGGTGGTCGGCTGCTTTGAGGACGGGCGGCTTATTAATCATTGGCGGATAACCTCGGAAATGGCTCGTACCGAAGACGAGCTTGGGGTTTTGCTGCATCATTTTTTTTCGCAAAATTCATTGGATTTTAAAGAAATAACGGGCGTTTGCATCTCTTCGGTGGTTCCGGATCTGACGGAAATTTACCAGTATTTGAGCCGCCGATATCTCCGTTACGAACCGCTGCTTGTCAATTCCGCTCTGGATCTGGGAATGAAAATTAAATACAAAGATCCCGATGCCGTCGGCGCCGACCGCTTGTGCAATGCCGTGGCGGGAGTTCAAAAATATGGGGCGCCGGTGATGATTGTTGATTTTGGCACCGCAACAACCATCGATTGTATTGATAAAAACGGCGATTATCTGGGAGGGGTGATAGCCCCCGGAATTATTACGTCGATAGAAGCTTTACATTTAAAGGCAGCCAAACTGCCAAGAGTGAATTTTGAATTTCCCGAACAGGTGATCGGGCAAACAACCGACGAGAGCATTCAAAGCGGAGTGTTCTGGGGAACTGTGTATTTAATCGAGGGGCTGATCGGGCGTATTCGTAAAGAGTTGGGAGCCGAAAGCCGTGTTGTTGCGACCGGAGGTCTGGCAAACAAAATTATCCGACATACAAAGTGTATTGATCAGGTGGATCCGTATTTGAGCCTCGAAGGGATTGTGCTGATTTATGCTCGCAATAAAAATATCAGTAAAGCTGTAAATGATTAAGCGAAAAAATCGTGTGATCATCGTAAACAGTAAAAAACATAAACATTAATTCTCTCTCTGCGGCGCTTCTTTACGTCTTATCGTTATGAGATGAGAATTGATCAAAATTAAGCGGATTGCAAAATGATGAACGATAAAAAGAAAATTCTGATCATACATCGCAATAACGTAATTCAGGAACGTATTGCCAGATATTTAAAAGAAGTCGGGTTCTCGGCAATCGTTGCGCCCAATATTCAGGAAGTTTCCAATTTGACGCGCTCCATGAAACCCGACCTAATACTCTGGGGAACCTCGTTAACGGCTCCGTCCAAAAACGTCATCCGGCAAATAAAATCCAGTAGAGAAGGCGCGCTGATCCCGATTGTTGTAATGATTCCCGACGTGGAGCTTTTTGAACGTCTGGAAATCAAGAAATTGGGCATTGACGACACGGTTGATCTGACGCCCAATTTCAGTGAATTAAAAATAAAGATTATGATTCACCTGCAGCAACGGGATCGGATTCTTAACTATGAACGGAAAATGTGGGATTTGCAGAAAATTGTCGAATTGCAGCATTCCATGTTACGCACACATGATCTCGTACATCTGAGCGAAGCGGTTAACGATTTTATCCATTCGGTCATTCAACCCGATTATCTGATCCATTTCCTTTATGATGCCAAGAAAAAGGAATATGAATTCAGCAGCGTCATTTCCAAAAATCGAATACGTACCCGGGCTAAAGATGAAATTCTGAATATTCCCTTCTGGAAGCAGTATTTCTTCAATAATCCCAAATTGACTCCCCAAAAACTCACGGATAGTTACATCCTTAATTTTCTTAAAACAATAGGTCTGGACGGTAAAAGTTTTTATCAGTTTCCGATAAGAATAAATCCTCAAATTTTGGGCATTATTTTACTGGGATTTAAAAAAGAAGTCGATCTTACGAGAGACCGCTTCAACGAACTTCTGTTTGTTACCCACTCTTTTGAAAACAGAACCATTGAATTATTAAAAACGCCATCGCAGGCGGAACGCCCCGACGAGACCACCGAAATCCGTTATCTCTTTAAACGCATGAACGAGGATAAAATCGCCAAGCACCTTAATCAGCAACTATTGGAGCAGCTTAAAGGCGATGTAAGCGTTTATTTTAATTTTCATGAGGGCTTTCGCTTTCTTTACCCTCAGTACTTTTTTCAGACAAACGGCGAAAATAATTTGTTTGAAAAGGAAAAACCCCCCGTACTTTTGTTGAAAGATTATCCGACTCTGGAGAAATTCTTAGAGTCGGATGTTTCGAGTCTGATCGTAAATTTTTCCCAGGACGAAGCCTCGGATATTCGCCGGATAATGGACTTAAGCGGAAAACAATACAAGGTGGGCGTGCTGTTTAATATTCGCATCGGGAACGAGAAAAAGGGATTGATGGTAGTCGCTTCGGAAAAATCGGATCGGATTTTTTCGCCCGATCAGATCATGGAAGCTGAGCACTTGATAGCCAATGCCACGGCGATTCTGGAAGAGAGCCGCGTGGTTAAGCAGGCTCAAAAAACATTAAAACAATTAGACCGCATTTTTGAACTTGGCAAAGAGCTGACCTTAGAAAACGACATCGGAGAATTGCTGGATAAAATCGCCACAGCCATCCGCCGGACTCTCGGTTGGAATATCGTTATTCTGGATCGTATCGATCCATATACAGGTTCCGTGAAAAATGTGCGTTATTACGGAATTACCACAGCCGTGTATAAAAAATTAAAGATAAAGTACAAGGATTCGTTTTTTACCTCTTTGGCGGATAAATCCTTTAAAATCAGTCAGTCCTATTTTTACGACAACGTTTTAAGCAAAGAACGTATTACCCCTGAGGATCATCTTCAATTTCAATTGTCATTGGGCAGAGAGTGGAGCGACGAAGACTGGTTGATTATTCCCATACGCAGCCGGGGACGCGAACTGGGATATATTGCCGTAAATGATCCGGTGGACAGGGTAAGACCCTCCGAGGAAAAAGTGCGCAGTCTCGAATATTTTGCAAATCAGGCTGCCGTGGTTCTTGAAAACGCCAAACTGTATCAGGACCTGAAAAATTCCGAAGAAAAATATCGTTTATTGGCGGAAACAATGACCCTGGGTCTTGTTACCTGTGATTTTAAAGGAAATATCATCTATATCAATCAGAGTCTGATTTCTCTGCTAAAATACAAAGACCGCGACATGCTTTTGAATCACAGCTTTTATGAATTGTGTTCGCTGAAAACCAGAACCGAATTCGAAAATCAAATTTTAAAACTATCCAAAAAAGACATTTCGCCCAAAGAGCTGGAAAAACTTTCCAGACAAGGTCTTGAAATTGAATTGATGAGCAATGAAAACGAATATATTCCCTTTATGATCTATTTAACGCCCTATTACGAAAACGTGAAAAAGGCGGGATTCATCGGCGTGCTTTCGGACCTGAGACCTCAACGCCGCCTGGAACAATTAAAAACCGATTTCAATTCCATGATCGTTCACGACCTGCGTTCGCCGTTAAATATCATTCAGGGCTACATCGATATTGTCCGCAATCAGGTTGTGGGAAATGTTACCGAAGAACAAGCCGAACTACTGACCATTGCCAAAGAAAATGTGGACAAAGTGCTAAAGCTGATCGATAATTTTATGATTGCTTCAAAACTGGAGGCGGGTCGGTTTGAATTGAATATTGAAATTCATTCCATCAACGCTTTAATAGAGACGGTTTTTAAACATCATCAGGTATTGGCGCGTAAAAAGAATATTAAAATGGAATTAGATCTTGATGATAATATTTCTTTTTTGCAATTTGATCGTTTACGGATCGAGCAGGTTTTGAATAATTATCTGAGCAATGCGATTAAGTTTACCGATTCCGGAGGTAAAATCAAAATCACCAGCAGATTGGTGAAGGAAAAAAATGAGTTGACCGGAGAGGAAATAATGGCTGTTCATGTTTCGGTCGCCGATACGGGCATCGGCATTCCTTTTAAAGAGCAGGAAAAGGTGTTCAGCAAATACGAACAAACCGAGGCTGGCAAGGACGCTTCTTTAAAAGGAACGGGTTTGGGATTGGCTATCAGCAAAGAAATTATTACTCTGCATAACGGTCGCGTATGGTTAAAAAGCGAACCCGGAAAGGGGAGTACTTTTTATTTTAGCTTACCAATTATTCCAATAAAAATTTAATCAGAGATATGGCAAAATCTAAAAACAATAATACAACCCCCCTGATGGAGCAATATCTTAAGATAAAAGCCGAGTACAAGGATGTCCTTTTGCTCTATCGCATGGGTGATTTTTACGAGACATTTTACGAAGACGCCAAAATTCTCGCCCGCACGCTCGGTATTGCCCTGACCAAGCGGGCGCACGGTAAAGCCGCCGACGTACCCCTGGCGGGATTCCCCTATCACGCTCTCGATAATTATCTTCCTAAATTGTTAAGCGCCGGATTGCGTGTGGCGATTTGCGAACAGGTGGAAGACCCCAAATTAGCCAAAGGCGTGGTTAAACGGGAGGTGGTCGAAATTGCTTCGCCGGGCGTCACGCTTTCCGATAAACTGCTGGATAGCCGATCCAATAATTACCTTGTTTCAATCCATTCGGACGGCGAAATCTGCGGAATGGCGTTAGCCGACGTATCGACCGGTAGTTTTCAGGTCGCCGAGTTTCCCGCTAAAAATTTACTCGATCAGTTAATCCGCTATCAACCGCGCGAAATTTTGGTTTCCGCTTCGGCGATTGACCGGATAAAAGCGCTTATCTCGAACCGTTTGAATGCTCTGGTCACAAAGCGGGACGATTGGCTCTTTGACCGAAATTACATGTACGAGTTGCTTCTGCAGCATTTTAAAACCCACTCCTTAAAAGGATTCGGCGTCGAAGAATTGGAAGCGGGCGTTATTGCCGCCGGCGTCATCGTTCATTATTTGCAGGAAAATTACAAAACGCGCCTTGAACATTTTATCAATCTGCAGCGCATCAATCTTTCCAAATACATGATTCTGGATGAAAGCACCCGCCGCAATCTGGAAATTGCCGAATCTATTTCGGGAGCCGGGGCGCGCAATACCCTGCTGCATTACATCGATTTTACGATAACCCCGATGGGCGCCCGTCTTTTTAAACAATGGATCCAACTGCCGCTTCTGAATATCGATGAAATTAACGAACGCCTTGATATCGTTACGGAATTCTACCAAAACCATGAAGTCCGCAAAGCATTAAAAGAACAGCTAAAAGGTATTTTTGATACCGAACGTTTGCTTGGGAAAATCGTTACCGGTCGGGCTAACGCCCGCGATATGGTCAATTTAAGTCAATCGCTCGGGCAAATCGAACCGATTAAAGAGATCATCGGGGAATCGGACTGCGTTCATGCGGCTGATTACTTTAAAACATTTATGCCCTTAAACGAATTAACCGCTCTTATTGACAACGCAATTATCGAAAATCCGCCGCTTACCGTTCAGGAAGGCGGAATTATTCGCGAGGGCTACAATTCCGAATTGGACGAATTGCGATCCGTCTCGGAACACGGCAAAGACTGGCTGATTTCTTACCAGCAAGAAGAACGCAAACGAACGGGGATTCCGACGCTTAAAGTAAATTACAACAAAGTATTCGGCTATTACATCGAAGTAACCCACGTGCACAAAGAAAAAGTGCCGGAAAACTATGTCCGCAAACAAACGCTTGTCAACGCCGAGCGATACATTACTCAGGAGCTTAAAGAGTGGGAAGAAAAGATATTGGGAGCCGAAGAAAAGATCAATCAACTGGAATACGAACTGTTCCAGGAAATTCGAAAGAAGATATCCGAATATGTTGAGCCCATTCAGTTAAACAGCCGGTTGATCGCCGAATTGGATTGTTTTTTAAGCTTTGCCGAAGCCGCGTTTGAGAATGAATACGTGCGACCGGAAATTCACGATTCATTGAGTCTCGATATTTGGGAAGGTCGGCATCCGGTGGTGGAAAAAACTCTGCCTCCGGGTCAGGACTTTATTGCCAACGATGTGCATCTTGATCCTGAAAAAGAGCAGATCTGGATAATCACCGGACCCAATATGGCTGGTAAATCGACCTTTTTGCGGCAGGTGGGTTTAATTGTGCTCATGGCGCAGATCGGGTCGTTCGTTCCCGCAAAAAAGGCTTCGATCGGTATTGTGGATCGGATTTTTACCAGAGTCGGAGCGTCGGATAATCTGGCTCTCGGCGAAAGCACCTTTTTGGTGGAGATGAACGAAACCGCCAATATTCTGAATAACGCCACGCCGCGCAGTTTGATTTTACTTGACGAGATCGGCAGGGGAACCAGCACCTTTGACGGATTGTCAATCGCCTGGGCGGTGGCGGAATTCATTTACCGGGAGCCTGGTTTAAAGTGCAAAACACTTTTTGCCACGCACTATCACGAGCTCACCGAACTGGCTCTTCTTTATCCCAAAATAAAAAACTACAATGTGGCGGTGGAAGAGTGGCAGGATCAGGTTGTGTTTTTGCGAAAGATTGTACCCGGCGGTTCGGATAATTCGTACGGTATTTATGTCGCTCAAATGGCTGGCTTACCCGGGACATTGATTTCGAGGGCAAGAGAAATTCTGGCAAATCTGGAAGCCAACGAGCTTTCGCCGACAACCAGAAAACCGCGCATCGCCATGCGCCGCAGCGGTAGAAGCGTGGACGCAAATCAGTTGAGCCTTTTTGAGCAGGAAGAAAAAAAGGTTAAAGAGGTGGGCAAAAAAATGAAGCGGGAATTGGAACAAATCGATGTCAATAGCATGACGCCTCTGGAAGCCCTGCAAAAATTGGACGAACTAAAAAAGCTGATCCGTTAACCGATTACCGCAACAAGACGCAAATGTTTTTTACAAACCCCGCTGCGACCGTCGGCGTTCTTAGCCGCTCGTCGGAGCCGATTGAAAATAGACAAAAAACTTCGATAGCTTATGAAACAGACGGGCTCTTGCCGCTGATCATGCCTGGTCAATCCAATCATAAATGCCTTGCTCATTGAATGCAAAATAATTTTTGATATTTTTAACCTGAAGGCAAAAAATAACATGTTTATTTTTGCCTTTGGGTGAAAATTTACAGATAAAATAAAAGGGGTGATTTATCCGTGACGAACAGAGAACATGAAAAATCATCCTGAACATCGAAAAATCAGAATTAAAAAGAAACGGAATAAATTCATCGGATTGTGCGTATTTGTTTTTTAGCGGACGATATTGATTTCTGCCGGAGAGTGGTAAACGCAGAGAGGTTAAAAAAAATAATTTGATCGACATCCTGTGCGTCTCTTTGTCCTAAAAGTTTCTTTTTTCCGAATTACACCCTGAATACTGTTGGGCAACTGCATTATCTTCCGTTGAAGCCGAAGAGGCGCGGAAAGCGAGACCGACGTCCGGAAATCAAAGGGCAAATGGGCATTGTTCTGATTGCGCTAATCCTTTTCAATCGAATTTTAAAGCGAAAAATTTAAAGTTTTTTTAATTTGAATTCGATAGTCTGAGTTACAAAATTAATTTTCATAAATGTTTTGCGGCTTGTTAAAGAAGGGGAAAATATGTATAACTTCAATATAATTGAATAATTATTAAACTTTTAGTCTTGATTTGCGATATAATAAATTGTATCTTCAGAATAAATAACAAGTAATAATCGAAATGTATAACGGGCATTTGGAGGTAAGCTTTATGAAAACGGTAACGAAAAAAGATGTTGCCAAACGGACTGCGCAGGAATTAAACGAGAAGATTTATACAGCGGAGAAATTTGTAGATGCTGTTTTTACCGTTTTGCGAAAAATTCTCAGCGAAGCTGATCCGGAAGTTCGGATTGAGATTCGTGATTTCGGCGTGTTTGAAGTGAAGAAGACAAAACCAAAACCAAAAGCCAGAAATCCGCGCACGGGGGAAATTATTTATGTGCCGGCTCGCAGAAAGACCCACTTTAAAGCCGGTAAATTATTAAAAGAAGTTCTCAAAGAACCGCTGCCTCCGGAAGAATAATTCCGTTTTAAAAAATCGGTAGTTATTTAAAAAAAATTGTCGCCGGAGTTTTCTGGCGCTATCATTTTCATTTCAAAGTTTTAATTTAATTCATGGGGAAAATTTTAGCCTTAGATATAGGTGCAAAGCGTATCGGTGTTGCCGTCAGTGATGAACTTCTCTTCTTTGCCCATCCTTTAAAAACAATTGAATGGCGGGGATTTAACGGATTTTTGACGGAGGTCGATGAATTAATACAACAGCATTCCGTCACCGAACTTGTGATCGGCGTCCCTTACACCCTTAACGGCGCTATTTCAAAAAAGACTAAACAGATTCTTGATTTAATAAACAAATTAAGAAAACGCCTGAATATCCCGATAATTGAAGTTGACGAAAGCTTAACGACCAAGATGGCGCACGACGCGTTACACAGAGTCGGTAAAAAACCAAGCAAGAACCGCCATAAAATTGATCAGATCGCGGCGGTGTTTATTTTGCAGGAATATTTAGACAGTAAACGCAAATAGGGAGGAAAACAGTCTAATGGTAATTATGATGGAAAAAGAGGCAACGGAAAGCCAGATTGAACATGTGATTGAATTTCTCGATGAAAAAGGTCTTTCCGTCCATCGTTCCACAGGAGTTGAACATATTGTTTTAGGCGTCATAGGCGACGTTTCCAGAATAGATATCCGTGATTTAAAAGTATTGCCGGGGGTTTCCGATGCCTATCGAATATCGGTTCCCTACAAATTAGCCAGTCGGGAATTTAAGCATTCTAACACGGTAATACGAATCGGAGATGTGGAGATCGGCGGCAACGAGGTCATTGTGATCGCCGGTCCCTGTTCAGTAGAATATAAAGAGCAAACCATGACCATTGCCGAAGAAGTGGCTAAGTCCGGCGCCAAAATTCTTCGCGGCGGGGCTTTTAAACCGCGCACTTCGCCTTATGCTTTTCAGGGACTGGGAGAAGAAGGGTTGAAAATTTTGCGGGAAGCCGCGGATAAATACAATCTTCTTGTTATCACCGAGGTAATGGACAAAGATCAGATCGAGTTGGTAAGCGAATATACGGACATTCTGCAGGTAGGCGCCAGGAATATGCAGAATTTCAGTTTTATTCGCGCGCTCGGTAAGGCTAAAAAACCGGTGTTTCTGAAAAGAGGAATTTCCGCCACCATCGAAGAGTGGCTGATGTCGGCGGAATATGTTCTTTCCGGCGGCAATAAGGACGTAATTTTGTGCGAACGCGGCATTCGAACATTCGAAACATACACGCGAAACACTCTCGATCTTACGGCTATTCCGGTTATTCACAAGTTAAGCCATCTTCCGGTTTTTGCGGATCCTTCGCACGGGACGGGATTGCGGAACAAGGTGATTCCCATGGCAAGAGCCGCAGTGGCTGCCGGCGCCGACGGCATTATGATCGAAGTGCATCACGATCCGGTACACGCGCTTTCGGACGGCGCGCAGTCTTTGTATCCCAATCAGTTTGAAGAACTGATGGATCAGATTCGGGTGATTGCCAAGGCTATCGGACGAAAAATTGCCGACCGGAAAAATTGATAAGGGGTAATTCCGCCTTTCCGGTAAAGAATGCGGACAGACGGAAACCCGCAAGATAAAAAGATCTGAAAAACGATTGGCAGTTAATGATTTTCCGTACTCAAAATTCAAAATGATTTGATCGAAAATGATATTGAATTCCAAAGGATAATGGTTTGTGATGAAGATTGTAATTTCCGGTTTGGGCTTAATGGGCGCCTCAATGGCGTTGGCGATTCGCAAAAAACGGAAAGAGGTTGAAGTTTGGGGATACGATTTCCCTTCGGTTTGCGCTAAAGCCAGAGAGCGCGGCGTGATCGATCGGGTTCTGAAAAACTGGCCTGCGGATTGCAAAGACGCGGATGTGATTTTTTTAGCCACGCCCATTCAAATTATCGAAAAACAAATCCGCGAACTTAACGGCGCGGTTAACGAAAAAGTTGTTGTTACCGACCTGGGCAGCACTAAGGAAAATGTCCATAAAATTATCCGCGATATCGGTTTCAGCGGCACCTTTGTCGGCGGACACCCCATGACGGGCGGAGAAAAAAGCGGCTTGGAAGCGGCTGATCCTTTGCTTTACGAAAATGCGGTCTATATTTTAACCGGAATAGATTCCGAAAATAAAGCCCTGATCGAAAAAAAGCTATTCCCCGTTTTGGAAGATATCAAAGCCAGAATCCTGCTGCTTGATCCGGCTACCCATGATCAGATTATGGCTATGATCAGCCATCTTCCGCAGCTAATAGCGGTGAGCCTGGTGAAAATGGTGGGCGAAAAGAATTCGCCGGAAAAACCTTTTTTTGAACTGGCAGCCGGCGGATTCAGAGACCTTACCAGAATCGCCTCCAGTAATTTTGCCATCTGGAAGGATATCATCGAACGCAACCGGGATAATATTAAACAGGCTTTGAAGGAACTGATTCAATTGCTGGAAGATCAGTATCGGCATATTGAAGACCTCTCCGAGGATTTTCATCTCGCCAACTATTATCGCAATCAAATTCCCAAATCGACCAAGGGTTTCCTTAATCCTTTGACCGATGTTTTGGTTTATGTGGATGACCGTCCGGGAGTGATTGCCAAAATGTCCAATGCGCTTGCCGACCAGGGAATAGATATCCGCGATATCGAGTTGTTGAAAGTTCGCGAAAAAGAAGGCGGAGTGTTTCGTATTTCGTTTGCGACTCAGGCTGAAGCCGGTAAAGCCATAAAAATTTTACAAACCTATAATTTCCATGCCTTTCTCAGGGAATAGGTTATATGGATAAATTGAAGGGAAAAGTAATGGAAAAGTTACGTGTCGCCGTTGTCGGCGTGGGCAAAATTGCTCAGATTGCGCATCTTCCCGTGTTAAAAAAAATGGAAAACGTGGATTTGGTCGCCGTTTGCGATGTTGACGAAAAAAAGATGGCTCCGATTATGGCAAAATTCAAAATCCCCAAGTGGTACAATGTATTTGACGAAATGCTGGAAAAAGAGCCCATCGACGCTTTGCACATTTGCACGACCAACCACTATCACTTTCCCATGGCGCTGATGGCGTTAAGCAAGGGAATACACGTTTTTGTGGAAAAACCGCTCGCCTTAAATTCCGCCGACGCCCGAAAAATCGTGGATCTGGCGGAAAAAAACAATTGCCGCGTGGTGGTCGGTATGCAGAATCGTTTTCGCAATGATGTGCAGACCTTAAAGGAATTTATCGCAAACGACGAATTGGGAGATATGTTTTATTTAAAAGCCGGATGGTTAAAAAGGTGGACGCGGGAAATACAGCAAAGCTGGCAAACTAAAAAGCAGTATTCGGGAGGCGGGGTATTAATAGACCTGGGAATTCAGTTGATCGATACGGCGATGTATCTGCTGGGAATGCCGGAGATTCGTTCGCTGCGCCTGTTCGGTTTTTCGTTAAGACCGGAAATAGAGGTGGAAGATTCGGCTCTTGCGATATTGGAGACCCGTTCCGGTTTGAGCATGACCGTGGAAATAAGCTGGAATCTGCACCTCGATCACGATATTCAATACACCCATGTGTTCGGTAATAAGGGATCCGCCTATCTGAATCCCCTGCGTATTCAAAAAGAGATGCACGGAAATTTCGTCACCGTAACGCCGATTCAGGAAAAGGTCAGGGATCGGTATTTAAAGGCGTACGAGAAGGAGATCCACCACTTTATCAATGTGATTCGAAATAAAGAAAATAATATTTCGCCCGCCTCCGACGCCTTAAAAATTATGAGTATTATTGATCTGTTGTACGATTCGGCTGAGCAGGGGAAAGAAATCGTTTTTGAGCAGGTTACGAAAACCAGGAAAAAGACCGGCTCGTAAAAGGCGAGCTGATGTGAATCTTTAATATCTCTGAAATTGAATTCCTGTTTTTGGTTCCGGTTCTCGCGGATCAGGGAGATTTAAAATATCAGATCTCCGTCTCCGCGATGCAAAGAGAAGAGCCGGAGCGCTTAATTAAACGAGTATTTGAACGGAAAATAAGCGTAATTGAGCTTTTTACGACTTCATCAAAAATGAATACGCGCAAAAAGTTGAATTAAAACCGTTTTAAAGCCCGAAAGCCCTGTTTTTTTATTTTACTTGATATTGCATCCTATCTATATGCTCACTAACTTTAACCGCCGTGAATAAGAAAGTTTTTTTACTAATTTGGGCGGGATTCCTGGTCTATGGACTGGCTGCGGATCAAGCCGCCCGAAACGAGCAATTAATCGAAAAGATTTTTTTCAGGATTCTGGACTCGCTCAAGGTGAGCAAGCAGTTCGATTCTACCGGTGTTTATGTTCAATTTGATAAACTTGATCCGGAGAAACGTTCGTTCTGCCGAAGCCGACTGATAAAATACTTCAGTCAAAAAAAAATCGCTGTTTCGGAAAAAAAGCAGGGACGCCTTTTGGTGATCCAGCAATTCGATCCCGTGGTTGAGTATTATGAACCGGCGGCTGAAATTTTAGGGTTCAGCGGGCAAATTAAACGAAGAGTATTGTTGCGGTTCAGAGGATGGACCGGAAGTCCTTCCGCCGCGGTCCCGAATTTATTCTGGGAAATGGAATCGGATACTATGGATGTAATCGACCGCGGTCAAATCGAGCGGGTCGAACAAAGTCCCTACACCTTTACCCGCGGGAAGTGGGTGAGTTATTCGACCTGGACGCGATTTCTGGAACCGTTTATTATTATCGGTTCGGTCACTATTTTGATTTTTTTGTTTTACAGTTTGCGTACCTGAGTTTAAGAGGCTTTGGTACCCGTTAAAAAACTTGAACTTGTTCCGGTCAGAATCGTTAAATTGCCAATATGCGAAAACATTGGAACAACGGAGGACAGATAGTTTGGTCAGAAATGGAATTTTATTACTTATGTCGATTTTAATTCTGGGCTGCGCCGGAAATCGCCCGAAGCCCGACTGGAGCGCGGAACAATATTTCAGTTACGCAAAAAAATTATTTGAAGACGAAGATTATTACGAAGCCGCCAATGAATTTACGGTGGTCACCCTGCGATACCCGGGAAGCAGCATTTCCGACAGCGCTCAATACTATTTGGCTGAATCGCATTTTAAAATGAAAGAGTATTTAATTGCCGCGGCGGAATATGAAAAATTAATAACCAACATGCGGCGCAGTAAATTGGTTCCATTAGCTCAGTTCAAATTGGCGGAAAGTTACTATAAACTTTCTCCCCGCCCCGAGCTGGATCAGGAATACACTTTAAAAGCCATCCGCGAATTTCAGATTTTCATCGAAGATAATCCCACACATCCCCTAAAAGAGGAAGCTCTGAAAAAAATAGCCGAGTTGCGCGATAAACTGGCTTTAAAGGAATTCAAAAACGCCGATATTTACCGCAAGATGCGCGAATATAAGGCAGCCCTCATCTACTTTGATCAGGTTCTGGAAAATTACTATGATACAAGCTGGGCGGACGACGCAATGCTCGGGAAAATCCAGACCTATCTCGACATGGGAGATATTCAGGCGGCTCAAAAGGAAATCGAAAAATTCAAAGACCAGTTTCAGGGAAGCGAATTGATCAAAAAAGTGGAATCGCTGGCTAAAAAAATTCAAAACGAAAAGCATGAACAAACCTGATTCCGACAACTGGCATAAAATCGGTCTTTTTGGCGGAACTTTTGATCCCATCCATCACGGTCACCTGATTGTGGCTGAATGGTTACAGCATGAGCTGCAATTAAAAAAAGTGTTTTTTATCCCCAATTACATCCACCCTTTCCGAAAACGCTCCGATATCGTTCAGCCGGAGCATCGCTTAAAAATGACGCGACTGGCAATCCGCAATTTTGACGATTTCGAAGTCTCCGATTTTGAGATTCGTAAGGGCGGAGTTTCTTACACCATCGATACCATTGAGCATTTCAAAGAAAGATTTCCGAATGCCCGGATTTATTATTTCATCGGCGTCGATAATCTGTCCGAATTTCACAAATGGCGGCGCTACCGGGATATTCTGAACGAAGCGCAGCTTGTGGTTTACAACCGTCCCGAAAATGCGCCGACCGTCGATCTGCCCAGGGATAAAATCATGTTTTTGAAAACTCCCCTGATTGAAATTTCATCCACCATGATTCGCGAACGTCTTAAACAAAATAAACCGGTAAAGAGTCTGCTTCCCGCTCCTGTTTATGATTATATTTGTGAACATGGCTTATACCGCTGAAAATTCATCCGGCTTATCTCGTTTGATCTGAGAAAATAAGGCGCAGCTTTTCCTTCCCGATTTTTTTATTTTTCAATCCGATTTGATGTATTTTTTTAAAACCATGCGGTCGCTATTTTTACCCGAAGAATATTCGGATTAAAATAATATTCGCTCCGCCGAATAGAAATTTGTAATATTTTTGTTTAGATTTAAAGAAACGAAATTGAAAATCGACGGACGAAATGAAATTAGAAGAAAAATTGGCGTTACTGCCCGATAAACCGGGATGTTACCTTTTTAAGGATCGGCAGGGCAAAATTTTGTACGTGGGAAAAGCCGGAGTCTTGCGAAACCGCGTGCGCTCCTATTTTCAAAAATCAAGACCCTACCACCCCAGACTGGAAGCTCTTGTTCGCAAGATAGCCGATCTGGAATGGATCGTAACGGATTCCGAGGTTGAGGCTCTGATCCTCGAAAATAATCTCATCAAAGAATACAAACCGCGTTACAATGTAAATCTGCGCGACGACAAGAGTTATCCCTTTATTCGCATAACCAAAGAAGATTTTCCGCAGGTGTTTATTACGCGTAAAATAGTCCGCGACGGTTCGGAGTATTACGGTCCTTACACGGATGTTAAAAATGTCCGTTTTGTTTTGAAAACCCTCAAACGGATCTTTCCCATCCGTTCCTGCAAACATCAATTGACCCCGCAGGTTATTGAGAGCAGGAAGATACCGCTTTGTCTTGATTATTACATCAAAAAGTGCAACGGTCCCTGCCAGGGTTTGCAATCCGTGGAAGATTACCAGAAAATGATCGATCGGGTGCGCAGGTTTTTAAAAGGGAAAACGAAGTTATTGGTGAAAGAGCTGCAGCAATCCATGAAAGAATACGCGCAAAAAACGGAGTTTGAGGAAGCCGCCCGGGTCCGAGACCGCTTGGCGGCGCTGGAGAATTACAGGAACAGTCAAAAGATAGTGCAGAGCGATCAAAAGGACAGGGATGCGGTGGCTGTGGCGCTTGAAGATAGGGAAGCCTGCGCGCTGGTTTTCAAAATACGCGAAGGCAAAATAATCGGTAAGCAACATTTTTACTTAAAGCGGGTCAACTGGAAAGAAGAAGCCGAGATTTTGGATGAATTTTTGAAACGGTACTATTTGACCAACGAAGACATCCCTCAGGAAATTTTTTTGCAAACCGCGGTGGAATCTGCCGGCTCCCTTTGCGATTGGCTGACAAAAAAGTCGGGACGCAAAGTTGAAGCTGTTGTTCCGCAGCGCGGGGAGAAGCGCAAATTGATTGAAATGGCGGTCAAAAACGCCCGATTTTTGCTGGAAGAGCTGTTGCTGCAAAAATTAAAAAAAGAGCAAACCATCCATTTTACCGTTAAAGCGCTGCAACGTGATTTGCATTTGCCCAAACCGCCGCTTGTGATGGAATGCTTTGATATCTCCAATATTCAGGGCAGCGATCCCGTGGCTTCCATGGTGCGTTTCGAGAACGGAAAACCCAAAAAGAGCGAATACCGGAAATACAAAATCAAATCCAAACAAACGCCCGATGATTTCACCATGATGCGCGAGGTGATCGAGCGCCGCTACTCTCGGTTGTTAAGGGAGAAGAAACGCCTGCCCGATTTAATTGTTGTTGACGGCGGCAAGGGTCAGCTTTCGAGCGCGGTCGGGATTTTAAATAAATTGGGAATAGAAGATCAGCCGGTTATCGGACTTGCCAAACGTCTGGAAGAAGTGTTTTTGCCCGGAGAAAGCGAACCGCGCATGCTGCCGAGAACCTCTTCCGGTCTTCGGCTGCTGCAGCAAATTCGTGATGAAGCCCACCGTTTTGCCGTGACCTTTCATCGTCAGCGGCGGAAAAAGCGCACTCTGCAATCGGAATTAGACCGGATTCCGGGCGTGGGGGAGAAGCGTCGTCGGCAGTTGTTAAGAGCTTTCGGTTCGGTTAAAAACATTCGTCAGGCAACGGAAGAGGAGTTGATAGAAAAGGGAAAGCTGCCTCGTTCGGTTGCCCGCCGTGTGCGAGCCTATTTTGAATAGGTGGTAGTGATGGTGGGAGGGTAAACGGGGTGGGAATATGGAACATAGATAGAATAAACAGAAATTGAAGGACAATTGGGTTAACTTAAAACACACTATTGGATTGCGAGATACATATTTTTAAATGATAACGATGTGTCCACTCTAAAAAGGTCTGTCATTGTCATTTCGAGGTTTCAACAATGGTCTTGCCATTGAATATTAAATTATTGACATTAATGTATTGCTTGGGCAAGTATGGCAGTCAGTACATTGACTAATAGAATTGCTCGTTTTCGAGGTTTGCTCTATCGGGTGTAAATAGTAATACAGCGTTCATCTGTCATTTCGAGGAGCGAAGCGACGAGAAATCTTTAGCCTCAAGTAGCATAGATTTCTCGCCCGATAAATCGGGACTGGAAATGACAAATAGAGTACATTCAAAGAAATAAAAACAGGTGTTATAATGTACGATGACAAATACTTTTTTGTTTACATTATGACCAATTGGAACAATAAAGTAATGTATGTTGGCGTAACGAATAATCTGGTTCGCAGAGTCTATGAACATAAAAACAAACTTATTGATGGTTTTACCCAAAAATATAACATAAACAAATTGGTATATTATGAAGTGTTTATGGATGTTCGTTATGCAATAGAACGTGAAAAGCAGATTAAAAAGTGGAGAAGAGAAAAGAAAAATAAATTGGTTAATACAAAAAATCCGGAGTGGAAGGATTTGAGCAATGATTTAAATGAGTAAGGTTTAGAAATAATGTTTAGAAGAGTAAAGTCCTAATAAGCAATTCCTGGACTGCAGCGATTTTCTGTAATTACCAATTTCGTAGTGATCTTCAATCTTTACGAGGAGTGAAGTATTCTTTTGTAATTTACATGGATTGAGCATTCTTATGTAATTTCGAGGTTTCAACAATGGTCTTGCCATTGAATATTAAATTATTGACATTAATGTATTGCTTGGGCAAGTATGGCAGTCAGTACATTGA
>JAADIP010000052.1:24283-31884 GCA_013151275.1 Calditrichota bacterium
CTAATAGAATTGCTCGTTTTCGAGGTTTGCTCTATCGTATGTCAATAGTAGTACAGTGTTCATCTGTCATTTCGAGGAGCGAAGCGACGAGAAATCTTACGCTCAATAGCAGAAAAGATTTCTCTCTTCGTTCGAAATGACAGCTACTTCGTATTTAATAGTAGTGCAATGAAAAAAAACACTTATTAAAAGTGCATACATATATTAAAAACGATCTGCAGTTTTAACAATATTTAATAAAAAACAGGAACGAATAAAATGAACATCGGCGACAAGGAGCAAAGCCTTAAAACAAAACAAAGACGTTGGGACCATCATGGGTTTTAAGGCTGGATTAACCGTAGTGCCGCGAAGAAGATGTGGGCAGGTCGTTTACGACCTTATGAAGCCCCTTTAGGGGCTTGATTACCCGTTGCCAAGTAGTGGAACTTTTACCCCCGAACGAAAATGTTAGCAGAAAGTAAACCGGCGGTAATTGCCCGTCCTCCGACGCTCCACATATTTTTAAACAATCGGAAACAGAAAATCATCTGCTGATTGTACTTGCCAAAAATCTGTTCTCCGTGAAAAATAAACATTCAATTTAAATACTACAGATAGGTAGAAAAAAGTTGAATCCAGTATTTTTTTGTCTTATTTTATATATATCAAATGCTACACGAGGGTAGGAATTAAATCAAAATAGTAGCGTTGAAATTATTTAGGTATGTAAGATTTAACAAAACGGAGAAACGCAAATGAATATAGCAACCGATATATTGGTTCATGAACATGATATCATTCTGAGAATGATTAATGTAATTAATAATGCTATGCAGCGGCTCAATTCCGGCGAAAAAATTGAAACCGGCGATTTACGTCAAATGGTCGATTTTATTAGAAATTTTGCCGATCATTGCCACCACGCTAAAGAAGAAGATGTCCTGTTTAAACGAATGAACGAAAAAGGCTTCCCTGTGCAGGGCGGACCCATTCAGGTGATGTTAATGGAACATGATGAGGGGCGCCGCTATGTGCAAAATTTTGAAAAAGCTATTGACGAATATGAAAAAGGAAATCAGGACGCGGTTAAGCAAATTATCGAAAATGCCGGCGGTTATGCCATGCTGCTAACCGAGCACATTCAAAAAGAGAATAATATTCTTTACCCCATGGGCAATCGTATTTTTGATGAAAACGATCAAAAGAATTTAATCGAAGCCTTTGAAAATGTGGAAAAAAACATTGTGGGCGAAGGCGTGCATGAAAAATACGAACGCATGGTTGAAACGATGGAACAAAAATACATGTTGTGAAAAAACGGAATCGATCGTTCGACGTAAATCCTGCGTATCAAATCAAATTTAAAACGGCTGTTTGCGGGAGCGAAGTAAATTCTTATTTCGGCTCTCCTGATAGCCGATTTTTATTTACACCGTTCCCAGCCTCGGATTAATTTATCGTTTATCTGTCTTAAAATTGCCTGACGCACTTACGAAACCGGAAGATGCGGTTTGTATATTCATCAATTCCTTATTATTTTAAAATTCAACGATTTGTACTAATTTTTTTGCCGAATCATGTCGAATGAAATAGATGCTTAAGGTTTCACCACAAAAAGGGAAACGTTTATGAAGTGGCTAAAAAAGTCATTGGTCGGAGCAGGGTGGGGAATTGCGGCTGCCTTGCTTGTTTGGTTAATTACTCGTTACATGGCAAGCGATCTGTTTTACACTTACGAAGCCAAAACTTATGACTGGCGGATCAAAAAGAACTTCGAAGCCAGACCCACAATCGATGATGTTATCATTGTGGATATTGACGGTCGCGCCAATAAAATGCTCGGTAAATATTCGCAATGGCCCAGGGAATATCACAAACGGATAGTTGATTTTTTACACAAGGCGGGCGCGGCGGCGATTGCCCTGGATATTTTGTATGATAAAGACATCTGGCAGCCGCAGCAGGATGTGGAATTTGTCAAAACGGTTAAACGGGCGGGAAATGTGTACACCGCCATTTATTTTGCCGAAGCCGACTCCGATAATTGGCAGCCCGTGATGAAATCCGAACCCGAAGGTTTTGATGCCGAACGGTTTTATTACACCATGCCGCCGGAAATTGAAAGTCGTTTCAGACGGGAAGACCGCTTTGAAAGCGGATTCGTGGAATTGTTAAACGCCAGTCGCGGCGTGGGACACGTTAATTTTAATGCGGATGTCGATGGTGTCGTTCGTCGAATTCATTTGTTTACAAATTTTAATCACCATCTTTATCCGACGCTGGGCTTTAAAATATTTTTGGATGCTATCGGCTCGGACTCGTTGTATTTTGATACCAATAACTCTTTTTTGAATATTTATCGGGAAGGCGAATTCCTTACCAGAGTTCCTGTCGATCAAAACGGGAACATGCTTATTAATTGGGTCGGTCCCTTTAAATCCTTTCGTTACATAAGTTTTTATGACGTGTTGAATGCCGAAGAACGTAACCTGCCTCCGGAAATTTTCCAGGGGCGCATGGTTCTGCTCGGCGCCTCCCTTGCCGGATTATTTGATTTAAGGAACGTTCCTTTTCAGCGGGCTTTCCCCGGAGTCGAAATCCACGCCAATATTCTTTATACGCTCCTCTCTCAAAATTTCATTACCAAAATGAAAGAACGTTCAACCTTTCTGCTGCTGATCTTATTAGGCATTATCCTGGGAATAATTTTTATCCATGCCAAGCCTTTGGCAAGTATTATTACGATTTTGGTGATCGGAACCCTTTATGTAGTTGTGGTTACGATTATCTTTTTTCAATTGAATTACTGGGTGGAAATTATCGCTCCGCTGCTGACGATTGTCGGTACATTCTCTCTCATCTACGTGTACCGGTATGTTACGGAAGAAAAAGACAAGCGCTTTATTCGTTCCACCTTCTCCCATTTTGTAACCAAGTCCGTGGTAGATGAATTGTTGTCTAATCCCGATAAAATCAAGTTGGGCGGCGAGAAAAAATTGTGCACCGTGCTGTTCAGCGATGTAGCCGGATTCACAACGATTTCGGAACAATTGGAACCGGAAGAATTGGTTCAACTGCTGAACGAATATCTGACGGAAATGACCAACATCGTGTTTAAATACGAGGGCATGCTCGATAAATACGAAGGCGACGCCATCATGGCGGTTTTCGGAGCCCCGGTGGCTCACGGAAACCATGCTTACCATGCCTGCGCAACTGCTCTCGAAATGCAGGAACGACTGGTGACCCTGCGGGAAGTGTGGCGACAGCAGGGCAGACCCGAATTGTACATCCGTATCGGAATCAATACCGGAATGATGGTTGTTGGTAATATGGGTTCGGAGAGCCGTTTTGATTACACGGTGATGGGCGATGCCGTTAATCTGGGCGCTCGGTTGGAACCCGCGAATAAAATCTACAACACCTCCGTAATGATCGGAGAGAAAACTTACCAGATGGCTAAGGATTTAATTATCGTCCGTCCTTTGGATTTATTGCGCGTAAAAGGAAAAACCGAGCCTGTTCAGGTTTACGAATTGATTGGACTTACCGAGCGCGGCGTTAGCGATGAAGTGCTTCGGACAATTGATCTGTTCAAAAAGGGATTTGTTCATTATTTAAAGCAGGAATGGGATGCCGCTATCAATTATTTCCAACAGATATTAACCGTACGACCCTCGGATGGTCCCGCCCGATGCTATTTGGATCGATGCGAATATTTTAAAGACAATCCTCCGGGTGCGGATTGGGACGGCGTGTATTCCATGAAGACGAAATGACATCTTTCGAAAATGAAAATTCGAAAAAAAATAGAAGTTTTCCCTTTTCGGTTGATATTTGTAATCGTGTTGATGGGACTGATTCTTCAGCAGTCCTGTGATAATTATTCCGGGCAAAAAAGAAAAGTTCAAAAAGATTCGACCATCGTTTTCAAACACTTTAAATTAGCCAACGCCCGCGAACAATTTCAAAAAGCCATTGCCGAATTTGAAAAAGAAAATCCCGGCGTTCATGTCCGCGAAGAAATTTTACCCTCCAATACCAACGTTCAGCATCAGTTTTATGTGACCAGCCTGGAATCCGGAGCCGCGGATTTTGATGTTTTCTTAATCGATGTCATCTGGACTCCCGAATTTAGCCTTGCCGGTTGGCTGGAAGACCTTTCGGATTTGCTGCCCGAGGAAGAACGAAAACAGTTTTTCCCCGCGCCTTTAAAAGCCGATATGTACAAAGGAAAATTATTCGCTATCCCTTGGTACATCGACGCCGGAGTGTTGTACTATCGCAAAGACCTGCTGACCAAATACGGTTTTTCTGCGCCGCAGACTTTTGAGCAATTGGTACGGCAGGCGCAAACCGTTTTAAAAGGTGAAAAACGCGCCGATTTAAACGGATTTTTATGGCAGGGTAAGCAATACGAAGGAATGATTTGCACGGTCAATGAAATTATTTCCGGTTTTGGCGGGCATATTTTGGATGATTCCAATCGTGTGCGTCTGGAAGATATTGAAGTAATAAATGCCCTGAAGTGGTTAAAGAGTTGCATTTACGACTGGCGCATCTCGCCGCGCTGGGTGCTTTCTGCTGACGAAGAAAATACGCGTTTAAGTTTTTTAAACGGTAAAACGATTTTCCTGCGTAACTGGCCCTATTGCTGGTCTTTTTTTCAACGTGAAGATTCGCCGGTAAAAGGAAAGGTCGGAGTCACACGGATTCCCTCGCTTCCCGGGAAAACGGGACGCAGTACTTTAGGCGGCTGGCAGTTGGCTGTTAACCGATTTTCGTCCAAAAAGGAATTGGCAAAAAAGTTTGTAAAATTTATGTCGAGTTCCGAAATGCAGCTGCGGTTTGCTCTTACCGTGGGCACAAAGCCGACCCGCCGACCTCTTTACCAAAATGTTGAACTCAGAACCGCGCAGCCGTTCATCGTTTCTCTTCTTCCCGTTCTTGAAAACACAAGCCCTCGTCCGGTAACTCCGTTTTATCCGCAAATCTCTCAAATTCTGCAGATCGAATTTTCCGCTATTCTTTCCGATATCCGTCCCGTTAAAAAAGCGTTGCGTTCGGCGCGTTTACAAATTGAACATGTTCTGAAATTGGAAAAAGAGACATCGGCGATAATGGATAAGAAATAAAAAATTAATTTTTTGAAAATCCGAAAATTGTTTTAATTTCCGTTTAATACGCAAATATTTAAATTTAAGCGCCATGCTAAAAAAAACTTTATTAATTTTTCTGCTTCCGGCACTCCTGTTAATCTGTTTGGTGACCCTATTCCCTTTGGGCTATGGCTTGGTTCTCGGGTTAATGCGGAAAATGCCCGTTTTCGGAATCTCTGAATTTACGGGATTAAGCAATTTTTTGTTTCTGCTAAAAGACCCCCGATTCCAGCAAAGTCTTTGGACAACCCTGAAGTTCACTCTGATTTCCGTCCCTCTCGAATTGAGCCTGGGAATGTTAATAGCTCTTTTGATGAAAGAAAAAATTCCGGGTAATATGTTGTTAAAGCTGACCATTATGATCCCATGGGCAATTCCCACCGTGGTTTCCGCGCGTATGTGGGAGTGGATTTACAATCCCGAATACGGAATTCTTAATTATTTGTTGAAATATTCGGGCATCATTTCGGAATCGGTCAACTGGCTGGGAAATCCGCACTGGGCGCTTCCGGCTATCATCATTGCCGACGTCTGGAAAACCACTCCCTTTGCGGCGCTTCTCATTTATGCCGGATTGCAAACCATTCCCGCCGAACTGTACGATTCGGCAAAAATTGACGGAGCAGGCAGCTTCCGCAGATTCTTCCACATTACATTGCCCCTTGTCTTCCCGATCGTTTTAATCGTGGGTATTTTCCGCACAATGGATGCCCTGCGCATTTTTGATTTGGTCTATGTCTTAACCGGAGGCGGTCCCGCAAACATTACCGAAACCATGAGCGTTTACGCTTATAAGTTGTTGTTCCAGACCATGCAGTTCGGATACGGATCCGCTGTTTCCATTGCGATGTTTGTGATCGTTGCGCTTCTGAGCAGCGGCTATATTTACCTGCTTCACAAAAAATTTCAATTGCTTGCCTGAATTTGTTTTAAATATTTCTCCCGTTCTTCCGATAATCGGTGTGGGGTAATACAAAAGGAAATTATGGAAAAAAAATATAAAATTTTAGCAGTTGACGATAATCCGATAAATCTGAAATTATTATCTCGCGCTTTAATCAACACCAATTATCAAATTCACACCGCCTCATCCGGAACCGAAGCGCTCAAACTGGCGAATTCGGTGCGCCCCGATATTATCCTTCTGGATGTAATGATGCCCGATATGGACGGTTATGAAGTCTGTAAAAAATTACAGGAACATGAACAAACGGCTTTCATTCCCGTTATCTTCCTTTCCGCTAAAAATGAACCCGTCGATAAAGCAAAAGGTCTTGCCCTCGGAGCCGTTGACTATTTGACCAAGCCCTTTAATCCGTTGGAAATCAATGCCCGCGTCCGAACCCATCTTGCCGCCCGACAGTCAACTATTCATTTATTACGAAAAAATCAGGAATTGCAGAAGGAGCTCGATCGGCTTAAAAATAAAATGGAGCGTCAGACTAAGGAACAGCAGACCATCGATTACCTGCTGAAAATTTCAAGTCAGGCTTATCACGTGTCTGAAAATTCGATAGAGCTTTTTTCGGTCTCCAAAAGTAAAACCCGTCCCATTACAACGTTTTATATTCCTGTTTTTCATTCGTCTTCTTTGGTGACCCTTCTTTCATTGAACGGCTATGAAAAAGACTATCCCACTTTACTCGTTGAGCTGATGGTGCAGAAATTTACCGAGGGATTTTTCAATCGTTGCAGATTAAACGGAACAATCATTCAACAAAATCAACTCAATCATTTGTTTATGACCCTGTTAGAGCGTTTTTCGCCCGATATTTATCAGATAGCTTTTACTTTTTCCCTGACAACCTTCGATTTGCGACAGAAAAAAATATTTTTCCACGGATTGCACCAGAGCAAACCCTTTGTCATTGAAAATAACGGCAAGGCGGATTTTCTGCAAGGACAAAAAATAGAAATCAAATCGGAGCTGGAACAGTTCATCACCGCGATGGAGAGTGAAATCCGTCCGGGACAGTGGATATGCCTTTACCAATCGGAAGCCAAGCCCGTGCACAAAAATGTCTATGAAGATTTATTCGTTCCGGCTTTGGAGAACAATCAATTTGATCTCCAGAAAGCTCTGTTGCAATTGGAGGATATGATCAAATCCGAAGAACAGGATAAAAGTTTTGTACTGATCAAAATAAAATAGCGCGAAAGACCTCAAAACGTGACGGGTGACAGAGTAACAAAGTGTCAAAGTCGTAACGCGTGACGCGTAATGCGTGATGAGTAAGAAAAATTAAAAATGACGAAAGAGAAAGCAGAGAGCAGTAGTAGGTAGTAAGAAGTAGGTAGAAAATATAAAAATGTTCGTTGTTAAAAGGGAAAACTTTTTTATTTTCTTAAAAATAATTTGGTTGAATTACTTAATCTTTTGAGCGATGGTGATGATAACTCATTACGCATTACGCATTACGCATTACGCATTACGCATTACGCATTACGCATTACGCATTA
>JAADIP010000192.1 GCA_013151275.1 Calditrichota bacterium
GGTTAAGGGTTAAGCGGCTTCTCCTGCGTCTGGTTACTGCTCCGCTCCCTGAGCCTGTCGAAGGGAGCCTGCCTAGTAACTATCACGCATTACGCATCACGGAATTCGTTAAGGGTTGCAGGTTACCTTGTTACTTGTTACTCGTCACTTTGTTACTCTGTTACTTTGTAACTTTTCACTCATCACGCGCCGGTCACTAATATTTTATGAGGGATGAATAAAAAAACAGCCCTCGCGGAATTCGCTTTTTGAGGGCTGTTAAATTTAGCGGAAAAGATCGGGTTAATATTTAACGGATTACTTTCCCAATTCGCTTTTTATCTTTTCCGCGGTTTCGCGATAATAATAACTGCAATTACCTTTTTTCACATCGGGCTGAAGGTTTAATTTCTGGATAACCGTTTTTACCTGTTTGGGCGGCACTTCCCATTCTTTTGCCATTTTGCCTGTAGTAAGCAATTCTTTGTCTGCCATGTCTTATTCCTCCGATTCTTTAACCAACGTTATTTACTCAGAATTCAAATTTCCGGTAATAAAACATCGGACAACAAAGAATTATTCCCACAGCGATTTTAAAACCTTTCCCACATCGCTGTTATCGATATATGCTCCCCGCACGGGATCGGTTCCGTCCGTTTCTTTGTCGAACAGCTCGCTGCCCACGCCTTTGGCAAAGAAGGGGATTAAGGAATTGGTATGACCGCGGGTGTGGAACTCCATGCCTGGCATTTTACCTTTGCCGTTATTGACAAGCGGTGTCCATATTTGATCGACGCTCAACGATTGTCCGGCTTTTGCCTGGGGATTAGCTCCGGGTCCGGTCAGATAACCTGTTTCGTGGTCGCCGGTAACGATAATCAGCGTCTCATCCCAGGAGCTGTTCTGTTCGACCCATTGAACGGCTGCGCGAACCGCTTTGTTAAAATCCATTTCCTCTTCGATGAGCCGCCCGGGACGATTCGCATGACTCGCCCAGTCCACCGCTCCGCCTTCAACCATCAGAAAGAATCCGTCCTTATCTTCATCCAAAACATTGATTGCCGCCAACATCATTTGTTTTAATGTGGGCACATTTTCAATAAAAGGCACCGTAAAAGCGTCTGCCATGGCGTCGCCCGAACGATTTTCCTGCAATGTGGAAGCAACCTCTGCTAATCCGAACACGCGTTTGGGCGTTTTACCCCAAACCAAATCCCGGAAATCATCCGCTTTTTCAATAAATTTCCAGTAATCGACCGAACCGTCTCCGTCGGCGTCGTTTCCGGCTTTACCGGCGACCAGAGTTTTCCAGTCTTCTTCCGAAATGTATTTAAAATTAGGTTTATCCAACGGTTTTCCGTCTTCGTCAAATTGCGGGTGTCCTGCTCCCATAATCACATCCACTCCCGATTGAAAGATCATTTCATGTGCGATCTCCCGATAGTTTCCGCGGCTCTTGTTATGCGCCACAAATCCCGCCGGAGTTGCGTGATTAAAAGGAACGGTTGTAACCACGCCGGTAGCCTTGCCTGCTTTCTCCGCGCGTTCAACTATATTTTCCACAGGAGTAAATATGGAATCCATTCCCAGAATACCGTTTTTAGTTTTTATCCCGGAAGAAAGCGCCGTTGCCGAAGCCGCGGAATCGGTGGGTTTTTGCAGCACGTATCCGAAATCAGCCCAGGCTTTCTGCGGATCATATCCGATGCCGTCCACCGGAAACGTACTCATCGCGTAGCGCACGGGAAATTGTTGATAGACCTGTTTTCCATCCGCGCCAAATTCGAACAGTCCGGCGGCTTTAACATGATTATAGCCGCAGCCGTCCGAAATAAAGACGATGATATTTTTCGGCGTCTGCTTCGCTTTGGGCTGCGTACAGCCTGCCAATCCAATGAACAGAGTGATTAAAAGAATCCATTTAACGAATAATGATAATTTCATAAGACAACCTCCTGCGGAATCTCATCCGACTGAATTAAGTATGCCGACTTTAATGTTAAAATCAGAATCAAGACGACCTCTCTTATTTTGACATTCAAACGGTCGTCTTAAAACCTTGTCGTTAAATCGAGAGCATCATTAAGTTTAAATGCCGTCGATAATTTTTTAAATTATCGAGTTTCATCTTTTTAAGCAAATGTTTTAAAAGCGGTAAGGCGACCTTTGATTTTTAATACGGTAAACGGGGAATAGTAAATATCTCCCCGTAGTTTAAACAAACGGATTATTCCTGCGTTGTATTGAACTTAAATTATTGGCGTTGGGTATTCCGATTTAATATATTAATAATAAACTTTTAAGCCTTTGTGAGGACTATGTTAAAATTCAGCATTGTTTTATTGGCGTTACTTTTTTCCTGTTCATATCAGGCGCGCAAACCTGCCGAAGATATCAGGTTTGTGAAAGACGGCGAATACGATTCCGAATTTCCCGTTTTAAATACTTCAAAGTATCTGGAGCAGATTATCCCTTCACTGAAACTGATTTCTTCTCTTTCCTTTTACAAAGCCTATCAATTCAGCCTTGAAGACAGCGTAACCAAAGAGCAACTCGATCCGCAAAATATAAAACAGAAGGCGCTTGCGGAATATATTTACGAACGCCCTTCAACCGGAACCGCTACAACAATTTTTCACCGGAAAAAAGAGCTGCTGTTTTTAACCAGTAATCACATCGTTTACCATCCCGATACCGTGCTTTCGTATTATGCTCTGGAGAACAGACCGTCCGAACCTTCGCGTTATATTCATACTTTTTCCGTGAAAATAAAGCAGACCATAAACGTAATTTCCGTTCCGCGCAGCGCGCAACCGGTTATCCTCGCCAGAGACACGGAAAACGATCTTGCATTAGTGGGCGTCAAATTGCACAAAATTCCGAAAACAGATTTACCCGTATTTAAATATCCTTTCGGTAGGGCGTCGGAATTACATTGGGGCACGTTTGTCTATTTAATCGGTTTTCCGCAGGGAAAGTTACTACTCGCTTCGACCGTGGTCAGCGAACCCAATCGCGACGACGCACATAATTTTTTAATTAACACCACAATGAATCAGGGAGTAAGCGGAGGGATAATTCTGGCGATGCGCGACGGTCCGCCGAATTTTGAATTGGTCGGTCTGGCAACCGCCCTTAGCGCTCAGTCGCAATATTTTTTACGACCGGATTTAAAATCGAAAGATCCGTTTATTGATTTACGCCGACCCTACAAAGGCGAGATTTATATCGGACAGCGTCTTGGCTCGAATCCGGGCATTATCTTTGCGATTTCCGCGGAAATGATCGTACGATTCATTCGGAGAAATATCGCCGAGATCCGCGACAATGGTTACGAAATTCCAGACTCTTTCCCTTCACCGGCTGACCCTGCTTTGGACTAAGCGAACATTTTTAGGGCGTTCTTTTTTATTTTGCTTTGAAAACTCACTTAATGTGCGCATTAAAAGCCGAGCCGATTGATAAAAAACAGGCGTAAGCGGAATGCTGGCTTTTCGCAGAGCGCGCGCCGTCCATACGTTACAGGTGTAAGGGAAAATATACGTCGCCTTGCTTTTCAAAAACCAGCTATCTCCGTATAAACCGCGGTCGATAATCGAAAATTTATGGACTGAATCCGGCTCAAAAAAAGAGCAGATAAATCCCATCATGCGATCGAAATCCTTTTTAGGAAGAAAGATAGTCTGCACCTCGCTGAATCTGTAAAAATCTTCTATTGAGGCGTCGAAACCGACCAGATGCATCACGCTCTTTGTCGGCAGCAATACGGCGCGTATCGCCAGCCACCAATTCACTTGGGGATCGCGATTCTGGTAAAACTTTGCGTCGCCCCAACTGATTTCCACAAACCGGTGTCCTTTAAGCATTTTAAAATACGGGCGATATTGTTTGGGAATATCCGCCATGGCAACAACCAGCCCCGTATGCCAACCGTAGCTGAAGACATGTACCTGATAGGTTCCGTTGAACGCTTTTTGCCTCTGCATGCGGTACACATCCACACTAAGAGCCATCAGAGATACAAAAAGAAAAGTGATGAACGCAATCAGACTGACGATTAATGCTTTTTTCATAATTTCCGTTTTCGGATTTTAAAATAACAACTTTTTCATTTTTTACCCGGGCTCAAATTACTCATTAAAAAACAATCGCGGATTCCGCGTAATCAGCTCCTTTTGCGGGGAAAAATAACCACAAAGCACACCAAGAATTCACAAAGACCACAGAGAATAAAATAAATCTAAAACCGAAACCAAAACCAAAACAAATTCCCCAATTCTAAGCACAAAAAATCCAAAAGCACCTTAGTTTAATCAGCGACATCAGCGTCATCTGTGTTAATCTGCGGTCTAATCTGTGGTCTAATCTAATTTAATTTCGGCGAATAAACAACCTCTTTGATAAAAGACGCAGCAGACGCAAAACAAATCACAAATCCGTTTGACAGAGAAACCGATGAGAACAATCAAAAAGAATAAAGCTGGCGAAATAAGTTTGATTTAAAAGTAAATTTTTTATAAATAGATAAATAACTTGCCAATGAAAATAAGACTATCAAAATAAATTATTAATTCTTCAACGGATTGAGCCTCTGCAAAGTTTTTATTGTATTGCGTTGATCAACACGGAAGTTCTATTTTGTATTTCCGCCTGTTTGACCGCTATCTGTTCTTGATCGATAAAAAAATTCGATGCGGTCACGTCTTGTAACTGACGTGGCGGAGCTGTGATTTGCCAAAAGAGTAAAACATTTCCCGGTTATTGTCGTCCCGCGCAAAAGCCCCGAAATCCCTCCGCCTGTTTCGGCGTTCCTTTCCGTTAAAGCAAATCTTTTCCGCTATTCCCTTTCATTCAAAAATGATTTCCCGGCTGACTTTGAAATAATCCCATAATTTGGTTATCTTTAAACTATTAACACTAAAAAATACTTGCCTTTTTGGGGCAGAATATGTTAATGGTTAACGGTTAAGCGTTAAGGGTGTAAGGGTTAAGGGTTAAGGGTTAAGGGTTACTTGTTACTTTGTTACTTTGTTACTTTGTCACTTTGTCACTTTGTTACTTTGTCACTTTGTTACTTTGTCACTTTGTTACTTTGTCACTTTGTCACTTTGTCACTTTGTCACTTTGTCACTCATTACTCATCACGGCT
>JAADIP010000087.1 GCA_013151275.1 Calditrichota bacterium
TTCTGTCATTTCGAACGAAGTGAGAAATCTTATGATTCTGATAAACAAAAGATTTCTCTTCGCTTCGCTCATCGAAATGACAGTAACAGAGCATTTTGTTTTAATTCCCAATGATACTTGCAACCTGAAACCTGTAACGCATTAACTTCTCTAAAGATGTTTCAGATCCGCCGAAATGATCATGCTTCCCCGGGCATCCTGTTTGATGTCTTCCACGCTGATTCCCGACATCTTTTTTCTTAGAAAATCGTTCACCGAAATAAAAATATCCGGCAAATCGATTTCAATCCCTGACGGCAGGTTCGATGACAGGAGTCCCGCAAATAATTTAATCAAGGGATTAGCCTCGACCCGAAGATGAATCTTCCCGTCGGAAAAGTCGGCAAAAGAAACAAGAACTGGTACGGAAGCCGGAATTCCCGTCGGTTTTAAAACTATTTGGATTTTGTTCTCTTTTACGCTGATTTCGGAGATTATGTCTTTAAAGGGAATGTTGCTGTAAAGCAGCCGACAAATTTCATCCAATGTTAAAATGATTTGCGCCATATTCAACTTTCTTAAAAAATATTAACAGTAAAATCCCTGCTTTTTTGGGCAGAATTGGTTAAGGGTTAAGAGTTAAGGGTGTAAGGGTTACTGGTTGCTGGTTGCTGGCTTCTGGTTACTCGTCACTCGTCACTTGTCACTCGTTACTCGTTACTTGTTACGCATTACGCATCACGCGTCACGAACTTGTTACTCTGTAACTTTGTTACTTTGTCACTTTGTAACTCATTCTTGTCCGTGTCATGGCTTTACTTATTCCAATTTTCCGACAGCCTGTTCAACTATTTCAATAATTTTTTTCGAACAAACAAATTTTTTGGCGATTTCAATATCCGGATACATCACCCGGTCTTCGGTCCAGCGCGGGATTTCTTTCCGGAATTCATCGAGCACGGCGCCGGTGGCTTCGGAAGGTTTTAAAGGCTTGCGCAAATCCAATCCCTGGCAAGCGCACATCAGCTCAATGCCCAGCACCGTTTCCGCGTTTTCCACAATCTCCAGCGCTTTGCGCGCCGCGTGCATGCCCATACTCACATGATCTTCTTTGTTTGCCGAGGTGGGAATCGAATCCACGCTTGCCGGATGCGCCAACACCTTGTTTTCGGAAACCAGAGCCGCAGCCGTCACCTGGGCGATCATAAAACCCGAGTTCAAGCCGCCCTCTTCCGTTAAAAATCCCGCCATTTCGCTCACCGCGGGATCCATCATGTGCTCGATCCGCCGCTCGGAAATGTTGGCTAATTCCGAAATCAAAATTCCGAGATAATCCGCCGCCATTGCCACCGGCTCTCCGTGAAAATTTCCGCCGGAAAGCACATCTCCGTTTTCGGGAAAGACCAGCGGATTGTCGGTCACTCCGTTTATTTCCCTTTCAAAAACCGCAGCCACGTACTCAACTCCGTCACGGATTGCGCCGTGAACCTGCGGAATACATCTCAAACTGTAGGCATCCTGCACCCGATGGCTGGATTCGCGGTGCCATTTCACAATGGGACTGTCTGATAAAATTTTCAGGAAATTTTTCGCAGTTTTCAATTGTCCCGGATGACGCCGGACTTTTTGAATCCGCTCGTCAAAGGCGGTCAGCGTGCCCAGCAATCCTTCCAGACTGACGGCGCCCACGATGTCGGCGACTTTTACCAGCCGCTTTGCGCGCAGCAGGGCGATAACTCCCCAGGCTTGAATAGACTGCGTTCCGTTAAGCAAAGCCAGCCCTTCTTTTGCTTCCAAAGGAATCGGTTGAAGACCGGCTTTTTCCAACGCTTTAGCGCCGGACATGCGCTCTCCGTTAAAAAAGGCTTCGCCCTCGCCGATCATCACCAAAGCCATGTGCGCCAAAGGAGCCAAATCGCCGCTGGCGCCTACAGAACCTTTTTCCGGAACAACCGGCGTTACTCCCCTGTTCAGCATCTGCGCCAATTGATTTACCACCCGCAAACGGACGCCGCTGTGTCCCTGCGAAAGATTTTTGATCTTTAACAGCATCATTAAACGAACAATATCTTCGGACATGGGCTTGCCCGTGCCCGCAGCGTGGCTCAACACCAGACGCCTCTGCAGCTCCCGCGTTTGTTCCGGTTTAATGCGCACATCGGCAAACTTGCCAAAACCGGTTGTAACTCCGTAAACCACCCGATTTTCGTTTACGATATCTTCAATTATTCGGCGGCTTTGGCGAACGCGGTTTTGAGCTTCTCCGTTCAGTTCAACCTGCGGCTTTTCTTCCAGAAAAAATCGTAAATCTTCAAAAGTCAGATCGTTCCCGCCGATAATTAATCGTTTTTCACTCATCGCCTTTCTCTCCGCTTTGCTTTTGAGCAAACCAGTCTCCTAAAATGCGAAACAATTCGTCTTCTTCGTAAACAATCTCTTTTCTTCCCGAAATACTGTTCAAAAAATACTGTCCGTAGCGCATGCGGCTCACCCGGTTGTCTCCGATGATCACGGAACCGAAATCGTTTTTATTGCGGATCAGTCGCCCGAAGCCCTGACGAAATTTGATGATCGCCTCGGGAAGCGAATACTCCATAAACGGATTTCCGCCGCGGCGTTTGATCTCTTCCATGCGGGCGGCGATTACCGGTTCGGTGGGAACATCAAAAGGCAACTTGGGAATAAAGAGCAGTTCCAGCGCGTCGCCGGGAACATCGATTCCTTCCCAAAAGCTGTCGGTTCCCAACAAAATGGATTCGCGGTTCTCTTTAAACTGATTCAGAATATTGGTGCGGCTGCCGCTCTTCCCCTGAGCCAGAATCACAATATTTTCGGCGTCAAAATGGGGTTTTAGCGCCTCGTACATTTGATTGAGCATATTGTAATTGGTAAGCAGAACAAGCAGACCGCGCCGTTCCTGTCCGTGCAGGCGGATGATAAACTGTTTTACCGCTTCGGCAAAATTTTCGGAACGCGGATCGGGCAGGAAATCGGTTACCGCCAATAACAACTGCTTTTCAAAATCAAAAGGCGAATCAAAAACATTCGATCGCACCTCTTTGTCTTTAATAATATCCAATCCCATCCGTGAATTGAAATAATCGAACGATTTATCGACCGCCAGAGTAGCCGATGTAAAAACCGCGGTTTCCACGGAGGGATAGAGCATTTTATTCAGTAATTCGGAAATGTTCAGAGGAACCGCGTGCAAAGCCACGTCATTACTGCGTTCGCTTCGCGGAATATCCAGCCAGTACACATAGTGTTTTTCTTCCGCCTGAATGCAAAATTCAAATCCTGTTTTAAGTTCTTTAGCCCGGTCGTAAGACGCCACCACCTCGCGGGACAACTGGCTTTGAAATTTAAACGAGTTGTAATCCAGATCGTTTAACGTTTCGATGAGCCGGTTTAAATCGTTGATTAATCTGCCGAGCGCGGTTTTTAAATCGATAATTTCCTGATCGAGCTGCTTAAAATATTTAAAGCCTTTGTAATAGCGGATTTTTGTTTCATCGACCCCGGGATCGTTACGCGACCCGTACTGATCTCTGAGCATGCGGCTGAACGAGTTAAAAAAGATCAGTGTCTTTTCTTTGAGATTTGAGGAGCTGAACTTGACCTTTTGCGTATTTTTGGTAATTTCGCGTTTTTTGTCTTCGGGTAATTTGCTCGTGCTCAGGCGATAATCGATTTGCAGGATGGTTCCCGTTTTATTGGGTTCTTCGTCATATAAACGATGGTAAAGGTTGCGGAAGCTCCAGTAATTCACCCGAATACCGAGGAAGTCCGCCGCCGTTTTTTCCAGATTGTGCGCTTCATCCAGAATCAAAAGTTCATAATCGCCCAAGGTTGTTTTGTTTGTCGCCAAATCGGCAAACAAGAGCGCGTGGTTAACCACCACCAGATCGGCGCGGCGGGCGTGTTCTCTGGCTTTCATCAAAAAGCATTCGGCGTAATATTTACATGCTTTTCCCGGGCAGTACGAAGGTTCGGCGGTCAGTTTTTCCCACAATCCGATATTTCTTTCCAACTGGAAACCCGCGTTCTCGACAATATCTCCCGTGCGGGTCTGTTCAACCCAGTAAACCAGCGGCAGAATGCGCGTTCGCTCGTCTTTGGAAAGCCGCTGATTCATATCGGTCATCACGGTGCGCCATTTTTCAAGGCAGAGGTAGTTGTAGCGTCCCTTTAACAAAACGGCTTTGAATTTTTGCTCGCAGGTGGCGTAAAGCATGGGGATGTCTTTAAAGAAGAGCTGTTCCTGCAAGTTTTTGGTATTGGTCGAAACAATCACCCGCTGCCCGGCGTGGCGGTTTTTCACCGCCCATTCAATTGCGGGAATAAGATACGCCATGGATTTTCCGGTGCCGGTGCCGGCTTCCGCCACAACATACGCGCGGTCGTTAAAGCCGCTAAGAACCTCTTTTGCCATCTGAATTTGCGAAGGACGTAATTCGTAATTAGCGATTACTTTGGAAAGTCTTCCGTCATCGGCAAAATAGCGGTCGATTACGTCTTCATCCACCGGAAAGAGATCGTATTCTTCTTTAACGGGCTCTTCGAGGGTGTAGTCCGCCTCGCCGATTATGTTGTAATATTCCTGGGCGTAAAAGGTGTCGTCAATGAGCGCGGTTGCGGTGCTTTTAATGTTTTTCATTTGTTTGAACTTTAACACCGGGACAAAAAAGCTTTTGGCTCTTCTCGAAGTGGGATAAAGCAGATTAATTATGTTGACTAAAATCTGATTATCCGCGGCTAAAGCGCGGTCGAGCAGTTCAAGAAAAACGTGTCCGGTGGCTCGGGCGTCGTCCACGGCGCGATGAGCCCTGTCAAGATCGTAATCAAATTCTTTTGCCAGCGAAGCCAGTTTAAAACTGTCCAAAAAGGGCATGAAAATCCGGGCGATAAAAAGCGTATCGATCCGCAGATTGGTGACATATTTAAAGCGCTGAAAGGTATCTTCCCAGCGTTCAAAATCATTCTTTGCGCGCCGGAACTGATACTCGATAAAAGAGGCGTCAAAATTGACCTGCTGACCGACTATGGCTGCATCGCCCAAAAACTGCAGAAAATGCGGAAAGACTTCCTCGATTGACGGTTTATCCCGCACATCCTGTTCCTTTATGCCCGTTAAGGTAATGATAAAGTTCGGAATCGGTATCCCGGGATTTACAAGTTGCTCGTAAACCTCCGCCTCTTTTCCTTCCACAAACTTAATCGCGCCGATTTCGATAATGCGGTCTTTCTCCGGATCCAGCCCGGTCGTCTCCAAATCTACCACAACAAATGTTCCCAGCCCAAGATGGCGTAAAAGTTCTTCTCGTAATCCCATGAATATCCCTGATTATTAATGATGAATGCTTGTTTTATTAAAAACGAATTTTACAAAATGTTCTTTCCACAGGCAAAGAATTTTAGCGGATTTTTTCCGAACACGCGTCAATATTAAAAAAAGCGCTATTATGAACAAAAACGTTGCCGGTCTTATTTTTCCGGCAAAGATGCAAACCGGCGGTCGATGCCAAGGATTCAGCCGGATTGCAGACAATAAGAATGCCGCCTTGGAATCAATTATTTTTTCTTTCGCGTCGTTTGCGGCTTTGGGATTTCTTGTTCACCAGCAGATGCGTACGGTGTTCGCTGCGCCCCGGTTCGTCGCTCAGATTTTCCAGTAAGGCAAACCGGATGCGCCGCTTTTCAAAATCCACGTCTTCAACCCGAACGCGCACTTCGTCGCCGAGGCGGATGGTGCTTTCGGTATCTCTGCCGATCAACGAATAGGTTTTTTCGTCGTAAATGTAAAAGTCGTCGGAAAGGTCTTCCACCGGAATAATGCCTTCGACAAAGGTTTCGTTTAACTCGACAAAAATTCCGAACGCCATTACACCGGAGACCAATCCCTCGAATTCCTCGCCCAGATGCTTTTCAATAAATTCCATCTGTTTTAATTTGATCGATTCGCGTTCCGCTTCCATTGCCAGCCGTTCCATTTTGGTCGATTGCAGCGCGATTTTGTGCAGCGACTTGCGCAAGCCTTTGGTCTGAATTTTGCCGTCATTTTCGGAGTAAAATTTTAACAAACGATGCACAATCAAATCCGGATAGCGGCGGATCGGCGACGTGAAGTGGGTGTAATCCTTAAATCCCAATCCAAAGTGCCCGATATTCTGTTCGGAGTAAACAGCCTTCATCATGGAACGCAGGGCAACTTCTTCGATGATGATCTCTTCTTTTGTGCCTTTAATCGATTGCAAAAGTTCCTGCAGATAACGCGACGAGATGCGTTTTACCGGTTTAAAAGGCACCTGCATGGCGGACAAAAAGTTAAAGAAGCGTTCCATTTTATCTTTATCCGGTTTTTCGTGCACCCGATAGAGGAACGGCAGAAGCGCTTGCTTATCCTGACTGATTTTCTTGATGTGCTGCGCTACTGTTTTGTTGGCGATGAGCATAAATTCTTCGACCAGGCGATGACTGTTCAAACGCTTTTTGGGAATGATTTCTGTGGGCTTTCCGTTCTCGTCCAGAACAAACTGCACTTCCGGCGTGTCAAAATCGATTCCGCCTTTCTCAAAGCGCTTTTTCATTAAAATTTCGCGCACCCGATCCATTTCTTTTAAGATCGAAGCGAATTCATCATCCACAACGCCGTCCAGAATTTCCTGCACCTCTTCGTAAGTGAAGCGTCGTTTGCTGTTGATGATCGACGGAATAATCCGGTAATTCACTACTTCCGCCTGAGGATTAATTTCCATGAAGCAGGAAAACGTCAGCCGATCTACCCTGGGCTTTAAACTGCAAAGATCGCTGGAAAGGCGTTCGGGAAGCATGGGAATCACACGATCCACCAAATAAACGCTGGTGCTGCGGCGGAATGCTTCTTTGTCCAACGGCGTATCGGGTTGAACGTAATGGCTGACGTCGGCAATATGAACGCCTAATTCCCAGTTTCCGTTTTCGAGACGTTGCAAAGAAACGGCGTCGTCGTAATCCCGCGCATCAGCAGGATCGATCGTAAAGCAAACAAGGTTTCGTAAGTCCTCGCGACCATCCAGATCACGTCCGGTAATTTTTGCCGGAATTTTTTCGGCGGCTGATTCGATTTCTTTGGGGAAGCGCACGGGCAAATTGAACGAATAGGCAATGGAAATGATGTCCACGCCCGGCGTATTGGTATCGCCCAGAATTTCAATAATAGTGCCTTCCGGGTTGTGCTGATCACGATCCCAGCGATCAAAGCGGACTATTACCTTTTGACCGTCTTTGGCGTCCAGGGCGCGGTCCGGAGGCACAATCACGTCGCGGTAAATTTTGGGATCATCGGGAACAACATAGCTGTAATAAGCGGTTTTGTGATAGGTTCCTACGAAATGTTCTCTGAAGCGTTTTACAACCCGCCGGACAAATCCTTCCAGACGTTTTCCGCGGCTTACGGCGTAAAGCTGAACCTCAACGATATCGCGGTCAAAAGCGGTGTTTAAATTGGGCTGGGCGACAAAAACCTCAAAATCTTCATCTTCCACGTTGACAAAACCAAATCCCGAACGCGTAGTCCGCAATTCACCCACATAGCGCTTGACCATCCGCGACAGGGTGTATTGATGCTTTTTAACGTGAACTATCTTCCTCTCTTTAACAAGCGATTGAAGAGCCTGGTCAAAAAGATGGTAATCTTCTTTATGAACGCTCAGATCGTGGCTGATGTCTTTTCGGCTGAAAACGGCTCCCGGAGCCTGCTTTAAATAAGCCAGAATTTGTTTTTTGAATTTGTTTGATTTCTTCTTAGTCATTAATATACCTTTACTTTCAATACTCTTTGAATATTATTTAAATCGTTAATTACTTCCGTATCGGGCAAGCCAAACTGCCCGCACATTTCAATGATTTTTTCGGGCTGCGTGCCGCTCATCTCCAAAAACAGATATTTCGTCGAAATAACACCTTCGGTGATAAGCTGAAAAAAACGCCGATAAAAGCTTAAACCGTCAGCCCGATCCGTAAGAGCTGTTTCCGGTTCATACATTGAAACTTCTTTCGGCAGTGTTTTTATTTCTTCCGATCCGATATAAGGCGGATTGGAGATTATTACATCCGGTTTTTTCGGAAGCGCATCATCCCAATCCGAAAAAATGTCGTGTTTAATAATCTCGATCCTGTCTTCGACCTGATTTAACAGTGCGTTTTCACGAATCATTTCAACGGCTTTTTCGGAAATATCGGTGGCAAAAATTTGAGCTTCGAGCCATTGGCGGGCTAAACTAACGGCAATACAACCGCTCCCGCTTCCGATGTCAATAACGGCGGGCGCGTCTGAAGACAATTCGTTTTTTACTTTTAATACCTCGTCCACAAGAATCTCTGTCTCCGGTCTGGGAATCAACACTCCCCGCTTAACCGCAAACTTCAAACCCATAAATTCGGTTTCGCCGAGAATATATTGCAGCGGCTCATGCTCCGCGCGCCGCTTTACCAGTTCACGATATGTTTCCAATTCGCTCTGGGACAAAGGACGTTCGAATTCCAAATAAAGATTCACACGTTTTAAATTTAAAACTTTTCCTAATAACAGCTCGGCATTTAAGCGTGGATTTTCAATATCTTTTTCGTCTAAATATTTTGTTACGGTCTGTAAAAGTTCAATTACCTTCCAGGTCTTTCCCATGAAGTAAACGTTCCGTTAATTCAATTCCTCATATTTTTAAACTTACTAAATTGAATATATTTTACCAAAAAAGCAAAGAAATGTTCAGAATATTAAACCCGCGCCGCTAAACAGCATAAAACACCGTTAAAATGATTCGTAAAATTTTACCGACTTTTAGTAAATAGCCGACAAAAAATGACATACGCAAATTTAATACGCCACCACCACTGTCGTTTTTGCTTCTTTTAAAATACCGTCGGAAGCGTTCAGAATTTGGGCAAATACAACATAAATTCCCATTCGGACTTTCTTTTTGTGAGAATCGCGACCGTTCCAGGTTAATTGATACGATTGCCCGACGAGTTGATTGTCGCTAAGGGTAATAATCTTTCTCCCTAAAACGTCAAAAATGGTGACCCGTACTTTAGCCGCCTTTGCCGGAACCTTCATGCCGATTATCGTATTGTCTTCAAATCCGTCGCCGTCCGGAGAAAAGGGATTGGGATCAACGGACAACGAAAGAGAGGGACTTCGCACCGGTTCAAACAGAGAATTTACCGCGCCCGGCGTAGCTCCCTTTTTTGCCGCCGACGGTCCCCAATTATTTTCCATCCGCGCATCCAGCTCGGGATTGATCCGTTCGAGCGAAGGCTTGCGCCAGTCTTCTCCCAATAACCAGTCAGAACGGTAGGGCGCCTGCTCCACCCACGCGCCCCACGGCGCCAGCAAAAACAGTTTATCCTGATCGTTGTTCAAAGTCGGAAAATGTTTCAAAACAACAATTAAGGAATCGCTTAAATCGTAAAAGGCTTTAACGGAACTATCGGAAGTTAAAATTTTGAATGAATTGGGATAAATGACAATCGAACTATCGATGAAAGAGGTGTCTCTGTCATCGCTGATCGCCCAGCCCCGCAAAGAGACGGGTTCGCCGCCCTTGTTGAACAGTTCGATCCATTCGGGTTCGTCTTGCCGCGTCAGAAATTTGATTTCATTTATCACCAGCGGATTTTTCACGTCCATCACGGTAAGCGACCGCCGGATTTGGTTGTTCAAAGAATTCTGATCCGGAGAAGCGACGATCTGAGCGACCAGAGTGATTACGCCGCTGAATTCGGGAATGTAATCAAAGGCAACGCTGTCCAGCGCGCCCGGCGGCAAATCCACGGCAAGCTGACGCTCGTAAATGATCGGTTCAAGAACTTCCAAAACTCCGTTTTCATTCAAATCAATAAACGTCCGCAAATGAATTGTTTCTTTAAAGAGATTGACGCCGAAATTGGCAAACACCAGGGTAATTCGTACGGTTTGCCCTTTGGTGACGGCGGACGTCGGAACAATGCGCATTCCGTTTTCCGCAAATCCGATATCGAGATCCCTGGGAGAAACGGAATTGGCAAATCCGGGCGTTCCGCCCATTACCAGGCTGTTCGCCCAGTTGCTTTCGTCGTTTCCGGCGCACAGAACAATCTTTTCATCCGAATAACCCGGCGGATTGTCGATGGTGTACCGATAAACGGCAACGATCCTGCCGGATGCGTCACTCAGAATAAGTTGTTCGGGTTTGGAATTTGACAGACCGTTGCTGCCAAAGGCTCCGTTGTCGATGGTTAAAACAAGAGCGGCGGGCGGAATGACGGAATCGTAAGTGGTTGAATTTTCAAAATAACTGCCGTCAAGCAGAAGGGCAAATTGACCGGGCTGCAAAAGCGTTCCCTCTCCGGTTTCGATAATATTGTCGGTTCCGGTGCTGTCGCTAAACTGCCAGCCCGTCAAATCAATTGCCGAATCCGAACAATTGTAAAATTCGATGAATTCATCGTGATAATCCGCGCCGGGCACATCAAACATAACTTCGCTGAAAACAATTTGCGCAAAAAGAGCTTGAGCGGGAATTAAGAATAAAATCAAAAATAAAAGATTCGAAAAGCGCGTGTTAAAATTCATGAAAATCAATCCCGCTAAAAATTTGACAGCATTCTCAAATAGAACATCGGGGAACGCAGTTTGGCGCGGCTGTCCAAATCGTTGAACATGCTGGAAAAGGTTTCCTGCAATTGGGGATTGGAACGGATCCGATTAATAACAAAATTAAACAGCCAGCGAAAGCGAACCAATTTTTGCAAAGTGCCGCTCAAACTGAGCTCGCTCCACATCCGTTCATAAACGGCTTTATCATATCGTTTTAAGAATTCGGCGGAAAAATCGTTTGTTTTTAAAGCCTGCGAAATAACTTCGGCGGCGATGCGGGCGCTAAACATGGCGTTACCGATACCCTCGCCCGTAAAGGGATCGATCAGTGAAGCCGCATCTCCCGCCAAAAGAAAACGATCTCCCGACAACTTGTGTTTGACGGTTCCGAGAGGCAATCCCCAGCCCTTTATCGAATCGACCATTCTGGCGTCCTTAAAGCGTTCGCGAATGGTGGGATTTTCCTTAATCGCCTTCAGCATAATTTCTTTGATATTCAAATTGCGTTTTTTGATGTCGCTTGATAAAATTCCCACGCCCACATTCGCCTGATTATTGGGCAAAGGAAAAATCCAGAAATAACCGGGCAGGCATTCTTCCAAAAAGTGCAGTTCAATAAAATTTTGAGGGTGCCTATCCTGAACATTTTCGTAGTAAGCGCGCAATCCGGCGTAATAGTACTGACGCCGCATTTTGTAACCGGCAAGTTTCCGCGCGATAACAGAACGGTCGCCTTCGGCGCCGATCACAATTTTCGCCTTACCCGTTAAGGATTGACCGTCTTTTTGCAAATGAAGAAGAAGCCCACCGTTTGTCTTCTCTACCCCGGTCAAAGTTGTATCGGTAAAAATTCGGGCAACGGAGCGGTCTATTTTGGAGAACAGAAATTCGTCAAAATAATAGCGTTTGCTGATAAATCCCGGGGCGCGTTTGGGAACCTGATCGTTGGCGCGAAACGGCAAATCGATGGCATATCCGTTCGGCGCGACAAAACGCACGCCCCAGCTATCCAGAAAACGATCCTTATCCGCCTGCATCTCATCTATCCAGTCGGGATTTAAATCTTCCAAAATTCCGACCACCTTGCCGCTGAGTCCGTCGCCGCAAATTTTGTCCCTCGGAAACGAAGCCTTGTCGATTAACACATGAGGAATGTTTTCTTTACACAAAAAAAGAGAGGTAGTGCTTCCGGCGGGTCCTGCGCCCACTATAGCCACATCCGCGTCAAACAGCATCGTCAACTCCTGCTTTCATTTGATTTTTCTGCGCATTTTTTTGTCGGATAAATTCACCGCGCTTCTGGGATGAAAGGTTTGATATTCCTGCAATAAAAATGTCCGGTCGATGTGCGTGTAAATTTGCGTTGTGCTGATATCCGCATGACCCAGCATTTCCTGCACGGCGCGCAAATCGGCGCCGTTTTCCAGCAAATGGGTGGCAAAAGAATGGCGGAAGGTGTGCGGGTGAATTTCTTTTTTAATATTGGCTTGATCCGTGTACCGCTTCACAATTTTCCAGAAGCCCATCCTGCTCATCGGAGTTCCGCGAACGCTTAAAAATAAAACCCCGTTTGACCTTTGGAATCGATCGAGTAAAGGTCGTGAACGGTCGAGATACTTTTTGATCCATCTCAGCGCCGTATCCGAAACAGGCACCAAACGCTCTTTTCTTCCCTTGCCAAAAATACGCACGAAATGTTCTTCCCAGTGAATATCGCGGATTTGCATACTCAGCAATTCGGAAATCCGCAGCCCGCAGGCATAAAGCGTTTCTAACATGGCGCGGTTCCGCAATCCGAGATGGTCGCGGGTATCGGGAAGGGAAATAATCTCCTGAATCTCGTGGTATGTCAAAACCGAAGGCAAACGCCTCGCCAATTTCGGGCGATCGATTGTTTCGGTGGGATCGTGATCGATGAAATTCTCGGCGATTAAAAACCGATAGAAGCCGCGAATTGCCGACAGATTTCTCGCCACGCTGCCGGCGGACAACCCCATTTCACTCAGTAATTGAATTAAACGTTGGACATGCCCGGATTTGGCGTTTAAAGGAGATTTGACGCCCGTGCTTTTTAAATAGCTTAAAAAACGCGCCACATCTCTTGTGTAGGCGTCAATTGAATTTGGAGTCAGATTTTGTTCGAATATAAGATAGGATTTATATTGTTGAAAAAGTTCATTCATCCTTACTATCTTCTTTATTGCCTTCTAAAAGAGGTTCGGTTAAAGACAACGCGATACCGGAAAGCATCACCTCGGGCGCTAATTTTTCGAAATCGCCCGACAGCAATTCCCGATCCACATTTGTAAAAACGGAACAAGCCGCTTCTTTTTCCACAACTATGCCCGACAGCCGACCGTTGTATTCCGCGAAAAAGGTGACCTCTCCCAAAAGTTCGCTGGCAATGTATCCTTCGCAAAAATGAAGCTGGGCGTGCGTGTTTGACGTGTAAATCGATACAAGGTTGCCGGTTTTATCACCGATTTTAATATCAGGGTAAATTTCAATGCTCAATTTCCGATGCTCGGCAGTATTCAGCAACACCGCCCTGTATTGATTGCCTCTTTTCGCAAATTTGGTCTCTAACACTTTTTCGATCTCAGACAGGCTTTTGTCATCGAATTTAAATTTCATGGCTTACTCCATACTCTCTTATTGGAACGCCCACAATTTACGCAAAAATTTTGAATATGTTATCAATTTTTATTACGGAAGTTATAAAAAATGGTTCTCCGTATCGAACGCCCGCTAAATTTCCGTAAAATCGAGCCCGGGTTTCGATAAAATCCCAAAACGACTTACTGCTGATAAATGTTTCCGGTTCATCCGACTTTTTTCCGGAATAAAACTGGCTTTGATAGGCTTTGATCGCTTTTAACTTTAACCCGAAAAAATCACTGATGTCCGCAACAAACGACGGGCTGGTAAGATCGTGATTCAGATAGTAAATAATCTGCTTCGGTCGATGGACTTTCTGATCGGTTTTGATTTTGACCAAACCCGAGCAAAAGCATGCTTCGGAAATCAACTGCGAGGCGTGCACGTGATCGGGATGCCGGTCTTCCCGATACGGAGCGAAAACTATTTCCGGCTGGAATTTTCTAATAAAACGAATCACCCGCAAACGATTCTCCGGAGTCAGTTCGATGTTTCCGTCCGGAATAAGCGCGTTCTCGCGTACATTAATGCCCAGAATTTTAGCCGCTTCTCCGGCTTCCTGCTTTCGAACGGACGCCGATCCGCGAGAACCCAATTCTCCCTGAGTTAAATCGACAATTCCCACCCGGTAGCCTTGATTAATCATTTTGGCGATGCTTCCGCCGCAGAATAATTCCGCGTCGTCGGGATGAGCCGCAAATACCAGAACATCTAATTTCATGTGTCGTTCCCGCAAAATTGTTTTTATGATTTATGATTTACGATTTTCTTCCTCAGTCCAGCATTTTTGGTTAAGGGTTAAGCGACTTCTCCGGTCACGCGTCACTTGTTGCTGGTTACTGGTCGCTGGCAACTGGTTTCTGGTTACTTTGTTACTATGTTACTCTGTTACTTTGTCACTCATCACGCATCACGCATTACGCCTTTATCACTTTGTCACTCTGTTACTCTGTTACTCTGTTACTCTGTCACTCTCTTACTTTTCATTATATACAATTTTTTCAAAAAAGACAAAAAGTCTTTTTCAAAAAGATAATTGCTATAAGCCAATCACTTAATCGAACGTGCGGAATACTTGACGCAGGGTAATCAATATATTACTTTTATCGTCGTACAGGAATAAAAGTTATTTCATTCGTGTCATCGATATTTGGGAGGCGCGTATGTTTAAGCATTTTTTAAAAATTAATTTGTTTTTGTTTTTATTAGCGGCGTTTTGTTATTCACAGATCGAAAGATTTCCGGGATCTCAATTAAGGGGGCGCTGGGTAGGGAAAGGAAAAATTATTGTCGATTGGTGCAAGCAGGACAGCTTGAGTTTTGATTTTGTAATTCATGAAGACGGGAAGATCAGCGGAAAAATAGGCGACGCGCAAATTAAGAAGGGGAAATTGCGCTTAAATTCTTTTCTTTTGAATTTTTTGGGCAACAGCCAGTATCTTTTGGAGGCGGAATTGGAAGGTCCTTTGGTAAAAGCCGAAGGGATCGAACGTCCGAAAATAAAGCTGTTCCTGGATTATCGCAATAATCGGCTTGTGGGCGGATTTCACTCTTCCGGCAAAAAATCCGGCGCTGAAAAAAGCATGAAACTCAGCGGATCGGGATTAGCGTTGATAAAACAATAATTTCACGAAACTTCGCTTGCTTCGATTAATGAATTACGAAAATTCAGATCAGCGGTTTGCGTTCTCGGTGTAAAAATAAACCGTAAAGGGCGCAAAGAAAAATACAACAAATTGAATCTAAAATTGTAATTGAAACCGAATCAACCTCTCCTATTCAGGCACTGAAAATCCCAAAATAAAACTTCAACTTAATGTGCGTAATCCGCGTAATCATGTTAATCTGTGGTCGTAATCAGGTTAATCTGTGGTAACAAAAAGCGCAAAGAAAAATCAGCACGAAAAATTAAATTCCCGTTTTTTGCGGTTTTGCACGGTTCAAATCAGGAGACTACTCTTTAAAGTTACCTTTACTTGACCGGTTAATCTGTTTTAGTTTTCGGATAACGGAATTTAGTTTTAAAAAATGGTCTTTCAGCTCGAGCGCCTTTTCCAGATAGAAAATGGATTTTTCCAGATCACAATACAAATACAACATCCCTAAAATTAAAAAATCACGCGGAGACGACACCGGCTTGCCTTCATCCTGCTCCCAATCATTTATCATTTCCGGACAGGGGCAATCATCCCAGTAAGGATCGGTGTTAATGATGCTCAGCGGATCCCTGCCGACGATTTCAAAAAACAGGTCGAACGCTTCGTCAATCAATCCGACGGCAATGTAACAGACAATCAACTTCTTTTTGATTTTGTCGGTTTCCCTGCCCTTCTCCAATTCCTTTTCAAAAATGGGAACCGCCTTATCAAACTTCCTGCTGATAAAATATCTATTTGCTAACATTTCCGACATTTTCACACCTCAAAAGGACAAAAAACAAAATTTATGCCAAATACCTTCGGAACCAATAACCCTTTAAAATTCAACAAATTCCGTCTTCCTCATTAAAAAAACAATGAAACAAATTAATTCACTTATGAAACATTTGGTTTTGTATGAAACATTCTTTATCCTTCCAACAATCCGTAATGTTTCATTTTCCGCCATAAAGTCGTTCGTCCCATCCCCAAAATTTCCGCGGCTTTCGACCGATTCCAGTGCACTTTTTCCAGCGTATTCCGGATCAATTTAAATTCCGATGAATTCATCACAAACGGTTGTCGTTCCGATTCCGACGCGCCGCTATAAAAACATTCGGTTCGCAAGCGAACATTGGGAGGCAATTTGGAGGCGTGGATTATCTGACCTTTTGTACGGGCGAAAGCATACTCGATGGTATTTTCCAATTCGCGTACGTTTCCGGGCCAGGGATATGCCAGTAATAAATCCATGGCTTCATCGTCAATTTCTTTGATCTTTTTGCCGGTGACAAACGAAAACTTCTGAATAAAAAACCGCACCAGATGAGGAACATCGCATTTACGATCTCTTAAGGGCGGAACATAAATCGGGATTACGTTCAAGCGGTAATAAAGGTCTTCCCGAAAACGTCCGGCGAGCATTTCTTTGCGAACGTCTTTATTGGTTGCCGCTATAATCCGCACATCAACCTTTCGTGTAATTGATTCGCCCACGCGTTCAAAAGTTCCTTCCTGCAGGACGCGCAGTAACTGTACCTGCATTTGCAGAGGCATCTCGGCAATCTCGTCCAGAAAAATCGTTCCGCCATCCGCCAGTTCAAAACGTCCCTTGCGATCCTTAACGGCATCGGTAAAAGCGCCTTTAACGTGTCCGAAAAGTTCACTGGCTAAAAGATCGGGAGGAAACACCGAACAATTGATTTTGATAAAGGGCTTATTTCGCCTCTTGCTTGTTTTTTGAATGGCGTTGGCTATCATTTCCTTTCCGGTGCCCGACTCTCCCTGAATCAATACGCTGGAATCGGAATCGGCGACCTCTTCGATTAAATCGTAAATTTCCTGCATGGACTTGTGTTGTCCGATAATACCGTAAAAGTTGGATCGGTTTATCAGGCTTTTGTGGATTTCTTCAAGATGGGACATATCACGAAAAGAGACAACGCCGCCGATGGGTTCGCCGTTTTCATCCTTTAACACAGCGCCGTTCAGTTTAACCGCAATTTTGCGACCGGACTTATGTCTTAATTCGCTTTCCAGATCAAATACGTTTTGACCGCTTTCAAGAACTTTTTGGATGGGACAATCGTCAAAACAGCGTCTGGTCTGCAACACATTCTTGCAGAAATCGCCTAAAACATCGTTGCGTTTTATCCCTAAAATCTTTTCGGCTGCCCGGTTAAAGGTTTGAATTCTAAAATCCTTGTCAACGGTAAAGAGTCCCTCGCCGAGAGAGTCTAAAATAACTTCCGTAAATTTTCCGTTTTTAATTTTCATGACGGCTGTTTCATTTTGGTGAAACACAATTGAAAAGATTTGTTTCTTTAAAGTTATTTAAAAGAAAAACGGTGCGCAAATATTTTTGGGAATTTTTTCGCAAGATCGATTAAAAAATACTTCGGGAATTTAAATATTGCTTTATGGAACTATCCGACCGCCCCGCTCGTTTTACTTTAAATTTCATTATTATAAAATGAATTTCTACGGCGCCGATCAGGATGCATACTATCGAAAACGCATAGCGGCAAGAATATCGGAATAGGTTACTTTTTGATCGATATATTTCCCTTAACCTGAGCGCGCCGACTGAAAATAAAAAGCCGTCCGAACCATGATTTGTTTGATTCAATGATGGACCATGATGTTAAAAATCATGGCACTACTTTTAACCTGAAAATCACAGTTCAGACAATGAGATAAAGGCAAAGACCCGATTAAAAAACGGGTCGGAAAAAAGCCTTAATATCTGTAAAACAGGGTTTTTTTCAAAATATAGAAATTTTTTTATTATATTACCGGTAAGGTTTCATAATAGGTTAGGAGGAACAGCAAATGCAATGGATAGGAGAAAACTGGTTTTGGTTATTAATTTTGATCTTGTTTATTGTCATGCATAAATACGGTCACGGTGGTCATGGCGGACACGGCGGCGGACATTCCCACGGCGAAAAGTCCAAAGACAAAAAAGACCACGATGAGAATCAACATCATCATTAAAACAGAGGAAATCCTTGTTAAAAATAGGGAGGAAGTCGTATGCTTAACATTAAAGTAGTAACCTGGTCGCTTGGTGTATTTACTTCAATTAGTTTTGTAGTGTGTGTGGTTTTCGGGCTCGTTACACCGCAGAGCCTTAACATGCATCAATTTTTGGAGAATGTATTGCCGGCGTTTAAATGGCTGACAATCGGAGGTTTTATTCTGGGGTTTGTGGAAAGTTTTTTATACGGAGTCTATGCCGGTCTTGTGTTTACCCCTGTTTACAACTTTTTTTACAAAAAATGGGCTATGCCCTCAAAATAAGAATCCCTGAATTTCAAACAATAAACCCAACTAACAATTAGAAGGGGGGAAAAATGGCACGAGATCCAGTATGTGGAATGGAAATAAAGAGTCCTTCGGACTTCTATTCCGAATACGCAGGGGAGAAGATTGAATTCTGCTCCTCAGACTGCAAATCCAAATTCGACAAAAATCCGGAGAACTATTTGGAAAGTAAAGCAGAAAAACCGGAAACCACCTATCGCAAATCAGCCGACGGAGTTGAGCGGCTGCAAATACCCATCGTCGGGATGCATTGCGCGTCCTGCACATTGACAATCGAAAAAGAGATTGAGAAGCTGCCGGGAATCAAGCGGGCGGTCGTAAATTATTCCACCGAAAACGCTTATGTGGAATTTCTGCCCGATAAGGTTAATGTCGATGAGATTCTGAAAGCCATAAAGAAGGCGGGTTACAAATCCGGGCAGGCGACCCTTCGGCTGGGAATCCGGAAGATGCATTGCTCTTCCTGCATTTCCAAAATCGAAGAAGAATTGCAGAAAACTCCCGGCGTTTTATCAGCCAGCGTCGATCTGGCGACAGAATCAGCCACTATTGTTTATCTGCCCTCAATGGTGCAAACTCCGGAGATTAAACGCATAATCGAAGGACTGGGATATCCCATAGTGGAAACGAGCACCCCGGCAGCGGCAATAGGCAAACCGACCGAAGAGCCGGAGGACGAAAATCAAAAGGCGCGGGAACGGGAATACAAGACTCTGGTGAGAAAGTTTATTTTTGCCGCCATTCTTTCCGTTCCGTTCATCATTTTCAGTTATCCCGCCTTGTTCGGGCTGCCCGCATCGATGCAAAAAGGCAGCGATCTTCTGCGTATCATCTGGATTTCCATGTCGGTGTTGAGTTTACCGATCATGTTCTGGTCCGGTTCACATTTTTACACCGGCGCTTTGGCAGCAATGAAGAGCCGATCGGCTAACATGCACACCTTAATTGCCACCGGTATCACAGCCGCATGGCTCTACTCCACCATTGCCGCTATTTTTCCGGAGATTTTTCCCACCGAAGCGCTTGCCGATGTCTTTTTTGATGTGGTAGCAGTTGTAGTGGCGCTGGTGAATCTGGGGATGGCTCTGGAAATCCGCGCCAAGGGCAAAAGCTCGGAAGCGATTAAAAAACTGATCGGTTTGCAGCCCAAAACCGCGCGGGTAATCCGCAACGGAAAAGAGATGGATATTCCCGTGGAAGAAGTTGTTTTAGACGATATTATTCTTGTGCGCCCCGGCGAAAAGATTCCGGTGGACGGAATCATCGTAGAAGGCTCTTCGTCCGTTGACGAATCGATGATCACCGGCGAATCCATCCCGGTGGAAAAATACAAGGACGACGAAGTTATCGGCGCCACAATCAACAAAACCGGTTCATTCAAATTTAAAGCCACTAAAGTGGGCAAAGATACGGCGCTGGCGCAAATCATCGAAATGGTGCAGCAGGCGCAAAGCTCCAAAGCTCCCATTCAGCGAATAGTGGACAAAGTTTCCAGCTATTTCGTACCCACTGTTATCATATTAGCCATTCTGTCTTTTATCGTCTGGTACGATTTCGGACCGTCTCCCAACCTCATCTACGCCTTAGTGGTTTTTGTCACCGTGTTAATCATCGCCTGCCCTTGCGCTCTGGGATTGGCTACGCCTATCTCACTGATGGTGGGAGTAGGTAAAGGCGCGGAAAACGGTATTCTCATCCGCAGCGGAGAAGCCCTGGAAGGCGCCTGCAAACTGGATACCATAGTGCTCGATAAAACCGGCACCATTACCGAAGGAAAACCGTCGCTTACCGATGTCGTTACAACCAACGGCTTTCAATCGGACGAAGTGCTGAAATATGCAGCTTCGGTCGAAAAAGCCTCGGAACATCCTTTGGGCGAGTCGATTATCCGCGGCGCGGAAGAGCGATCCGTAAAACTCGAAGACCCAAAGGATTTTAACGCCGTTCCCGGTTACGGTGTCGAAGCAACCGTAAACGGTAAGCGTATTATTTTAGGCAACGAGAAAATGATGAAGAAGCATAACATCGACCTCGGAGATCTGGTTGAGATCAGTCAGAAAATGGCTGATGACGGCAAGACGCCGATGTTTGTGGCGGTGGATAACAAAGCGGCGGGTATCGTTGCTGTGGCGGACACCGTTAAACCGGATTCCCTGGACGCCATCCGTCATCTGAAAAAAATGGGTCTGGAAGTTGTGATGATTACGGGCGACAACAAACGCACCGCAGAAGCCATTGCCAAGCAGGTTGGCGTTGACCGCGTTTTTTCGGAAGTACTTCCGGAAGATAAGGCGTTTAATGTTCAGAAATTGCAGCAAGAAGGAAAACGGGTAGCCATGGTGGGCGACGGCATCAACGATGCTCCTGCTCTGGCGCAGGCGAATATCGGTCTGGCAATCGGTTCCGGCACGGATGTGGCTATCGAAGCTTCCGACATTACTCTTATTAAGGGAAGCCTTAAAGGAGTGGCGCTGGCAATCGAGCTTTCCAAAGCAACCATGCGCAATATCAAGCAGAATCTATTCGGCGCTTTCTTTTACAACGGTTTGGGAATACCCATTGCAGCGGGTCTTTTGTATCCGTTTCTGGGTACATTGCTCTCTCCGTTGATCGCCGGTGCAGCCATGGCGTTCAGTTCGGTTACCGTGGTAACCAATGCCAATCGTCTGCGACGTTTTAAACCGTCTTTATAATTGATCGGATTGGGATGATGAAAATTTCTTTAAAGACGAAAAACATAAATCAATAAAATAAGGGGAAGATCATGACAGTCGATCAAATTTTGGTAACTATATTGGGATTGTTACTATCGGCGAGCGTCGCATGGTATTTCTGGCTCTCGAAGGGCAAAGCCACCCGCATCCAGACGGCAGACGGCGTTCAGGAAGCGTTGATTACGGTTAAGGGAGGTTACTCCCCTGACATCATTGTGGTAAAAGCCGGAAAACCGCTCCGCCTGAATTTTATAAGAGAAGAGACGGCTGCCTGCTCCGAGCAGGTCATATTCCCGGACTTCAAGAAGCAAGCCACTCTGACTCCTTTCAAGAAAATACCGGTGGAGTTTACTCCCGATAAACCCGGCGAATTTGAATTCCAGTGCGCCATGGGAATGCTGCGCGGTAAATTAATCGTGGAACCGTAGCAGGAAAAAATAAACAAACTAAGGATTTGAGATGACCCAGAACTCATCGAAATCAGAGATCGGGCACGGAAACAAGCCGCTGTCGGGCAGAATCGGACTGGCGCTCGGCGGCGGCGGGGTCCGGGGATTCGCACACATCGGGGTGCTGACGGTTCTACGCCGGGAAGGTATTCACATTCAAGCCATTGCCGGAAGCAGCATGGGCGCGATTGTGGGGACGCTTTTTTCTCTTCACTACAATCTTGACCTTGACGCCCTGACCAAGCAGCTTATCGAAATCGCCACGCCGGTATCGGAAAAAATGAGCTTTCAAAAGAAAGAAGATCACGGAATTCTGAAACGGCTGCGGCAATTTATCCACATGGAGCGTTTTTTGATGGACACCATCTGGGGATGGGGCGAAGTAACCGGAGAAGTTACCGGCGAACTGTTTAAAAAGCTCACCCAGGGGAAATTACTGGAAGATTGCCGCATACCCGTGGCAGTGGTAACCACCGATCTGCTCAGCGGTGAAAGAGTTGTTTTTACCGAGGGACCCGCCCATTTAGCCTTGCAGGCGAGTTCCGCCCTTCCCGGTATTTTTCCTCCGGTTCGATATCAGAATCGTTTGTTGGCTGACGGCGCGTTTGTGGATTACGTGCCGGTTGAAGTAGTCAGACAGATGAACGTGGATAAAGTAATTGCCGTGGATGTGGATCAGGAAAATTTGCCGGTGGAAATCAACAACGGTCTGGAAGCCATGATGCGAGCCACTGAACTATGCGCTCGTCACCATAAATGGCTTCATCTGGAAAATGCCGATGTGGTCATTCGTCCCGATTTCAAACGTTTTGTGCAGACCTTCGATATCTCCATGGCGCAACATTGTATCAGCGCCGGGATGGAAGCGGCGGAGCAGGCGCTGGAAAAACTGCAAAGAGAATCCTGAAAAATACCCGGAACGCCGGTTTGGTTGAACGACTGAACGGAGTAAGCGAAAGACAGAACGCCGATAAGCGGGATTCCGGCGCATTTCACAGGAAAAGACTTCGGAATCTCGTTTTGCTTTATTGTCCGCAGGGAACGCCCTGACTTTAAATTTGTTATTACTGCTAAACGTAAAATTATTTACAAAGGTTTTTCTGATGCATGAAAATATATTTGATCCCAAAAAGCTTCACAAACTGAACAACCCCGACAGATTATCGGACATCCCGCCCGAATTTATCCTGAATAAACTGAACTTAAAAGATCCAAGTGTTTTAGTTGATATCGGAGCCGGGACAGGTTTTTTCAGCATTCCGTTTGCCGCCTATGTCAAAACCGGAAAAGTGTTTGCCTGTGACATATCGGTTGAAATGATCAACTGGATGAAAGAGAATGTTTGTCCGAAGTATCCCAATATAATTCCGTTGAAAATGGAAGAGAACACGGTTCCGTTGGAAGACGGCGTTGCAGATCTGGTTTATATGATAAATCTGCACCATGAGTTGGACGAGCCCGAAAAGATGCTTAAGGAGTCTCTTCGATTATTAAAGAACAACGGAAAAATATTTATTGTGGACTGGAGAAAAGAAGACATGCCGGAAGGTCCTCCTGAAAACATAAGATGCCTGCCGGAAGAGGTTAAGAATCAATTGATTAGTGTCGGGTTTAAAAATGTTACTGTTTATGATTCATTGCCAAAACATTTTCTCATTATTTCAGAGAAATAAGAATAAATAAACACGTAACTATTGCGGATGAAATGCATAATTAAGCAGTTATCAAATTACTTTTGAATGAACCTTTTAGCTAGTAATAAAAAAATAAATCTAATTCATAAATGGTAAATCTAAAATTTATTTTAAAATGAGAAAATCATGAAATCTTTTTCAATTATCTTTAATGATAACAGTTCTAAAGAATTTCCTATCAGCATAAAAGAAGATGAAAATTTATTTGAGGCAGTAATCTTTTTTCTAAAAGCTAAAGGATTTGAAATTTCTGAAATAGTAAATGTTTTGCAACCTATCGTAAAGAATAATGATTCCGGGAAAAAATATAAATTGAATAAA
>JAADIP010000250.1 GCA_013151275.1 Calditrichota bacterium
GAAGGTTGGTCTGTTTTTTTAGAAAATTAACAATCATTAAATGGTTTGAAATTTTTATCGCTTCAGACAGGACGTCATTTGAGGCTGATAACAGCAAAACGTCTCTTGCCCACAGCGTGAAGAACCGGAAATCTGAAAACCGATCTTTGTCCGGACCTAAATTAGTTTTCTTTGACTAAGGCATAAACAAAAACGGAAATAACGATTCGAAAGCTGTATCATTAATTATTGACACTGAAATCTTTGTTTTTTTGTTAAGGGTGTAAGGGCATAAGGGTTAAGAGTTTAAGCGGAACCGATTACTTGTTACGCTCCCTGAGCCTGTCGAAGGGAGCCTGTCGAGTCACTTTGTTACTTTTAACTGCTTTCCGACACACTTAACTCTTAACCATTAACAGCTTTTCCCCTGAACGGTACCGGCTTGACCGGGTTATGCTTTACAGGCTAAGATTTACCGACACAACATGCCTTACATGGCTACGATCGATGAAAGACCTTTCTTCGCCCACAACCAACGGGATTGAATTTGCATCGGAAAAATTCATCTTAATAACATCATATCCCAAAATTAACCCGTCCATATCCCAACGCAGTCCCGCGCTAAGAATTGTAACCGGAGCCGGTAAATTTGTTCTGAGATCGGTAACAAAATAATTGTTGCTCTTTGAATAGAGTCCCGTTACCCACAGAGCTTTTGTCAGATTGAGCGTGGCTTTGAAATATACGGTTGAATCCTTCAGAAAAGGGTTCCTGTTCAGCCGCCAGCCGCCGCCGATCCACAATTTACCCATTTTTAAATCCGCGCTTGCCTCAATAATTCTGGGTCGATCGTCCGATTTTATTTCATCGCCGTCCACGTATAATTTAATTTCATTGGCATAAACGCCTAAAAAAAGCACGTCGTTAAAGTTCTGCTGTATGCCCGCGTCGATTGTGGTGATGCGGTTGCTATCCCGATATTCGTTCTGAAGTATGCTGATATATTTATTGTTGTGAAAATTCCCCCGCAAAGCCAGACTTAATCCGAACGAAAACCTGTAGGAAATTACGGGAGAGATAATTTCGGAAATCTGCTTATAAGACCGCAAAGAAGTCAATTCCGGATTCACGTCTTTTTTCTCTTCGGATTCCAGAATTCTCTTCCCGTAATTCAGCGCAAAACCGAACTTCTTACCGCCAATCCTCAAAACGGTGTAATAAAACCGATTCCGCACCGAATATTCCGTATATGGTTTATCCAATGAAATCCCGTAAGAAGCGTCGTAATCTTCAAAGACGCCTCCGCCTCCGAGAATAAATCCGTGTTGATTTGAAGCCGGATTCCATGTCCATTGATGAAGATATGTTCCCGGTTCAATTAATACGGGATTCAGGAATATGGTTGCCTGCCACGCTTTGGAATCGGACGACTCATTCGGATGCGTTTTTTTGTACGGCTGCGATTTTTGCGCTATCGTTTCGGGTTCCAGATTAACCGAACGTTCAATAATTTGACCGGGCGTCAGTACAATGGTTTCGTTATGATCACGATACCCGTCAGCCGTGATTTTCAAATAGTAGGGTCCCGTGGGCAATCGTTTGACAATTAAAGAGGTCTTTCCCGAACCCACCGGCACATTGTTCCGATCGTACAAATAGATTTCGGCGTTCAGCGGCTCCGCTGCGATACGCGCTTCTCCGTTTGGGAAATCGGGGTAATAATCGATTTTTTTTACCTGCCCTAATTTTAAAACTTCGTTTCGCAATAACGAATCGGCTCCGGCGAGATAAATTTTCACAAACACCATGCTCGGCGAAAAACTGACTTTTTGATTGGCGGGAATTGGTTTGCCGTCCACGGTTATTCTGGCGTAGTCGTAGGTATTTACCTGCAAATAGGCTACCAATTTTTCCATTGCAAATTGTTTGGCGGCGCGCGGCTTTTTAACCCTGAACGTTTCTTCAATTCTCTGGTAACCCGATTTTTCCAAACGCAACACATATTGTCCGACGGGGAAAAACTTTTCCACCGGAGTTTTACCTAAGTAAATATCATCGAGATAAACATCCGCGCCGGCGGGCTCCGAAATTATTTTAATCGGCGCCAACTCCTCTTCTTCCAGATTATATTCAAATTTGAGCTGACCCTTTTTCACTTCAATTGTATCGAGCAAAGTTTTATAACCCGATTGCGCTATTTTAATTGTGTGAATGCCGGGAATAAGACTGTAGATAGGTCCCTTGCCGTATTTTTGTCCGTCGATAATAATCTCGTCGTAGCCGGGGGTAGAATAAATTGCCACCGGGACGGAATCGAGTTTTGTTGTTTCTTTTGCCTCCAAGCGGATTCTCCACATCTGCTTTGGCTTCAATTTAATCCCGATATCATAAAGGATTAACTTTAAAGGCTCAAATCCCGTCAAATAGATTTCCAGCACCTGTTCGTCGGGCATCAAATAAATAATATCCTTACCCGGCAAATCATCCACGCCCACAACTCCCATATTAGAATCATAGCGAAAACCGTCTTTGTCCGAAATAATGGTGATTCCCGCGCAATAGCGACCGTTCACATCGCGCCGGGCTACTATTTCATTTTCCAGCAATTCAGGCTTTCCCACTAATTTTAATTGATTGGTCTGCGCGTTTAAAGATACGGATAAAACCGGAATAAGAACCCAGAGAAAAATACTCTTTCGCATCGTACAAATTCCTCGGTCTTTATGCTAAAAAGAAAAAGCTAAAAATAATTTTTTGCAGAGATTAAGAAGAATATAGTAAAATTTTTACCATTTTTCATATTAAAATATTGATTTTCAATCCGGGCAGCTAACTGCAATTTTTAACCCACAGGAGTTTCTCCGCCGACAAGAACGTCAAAACCCCAAATTATCGCAAAAGCGGCATGGCGTCATTTCTCGGATTTTGGCTCTTTTCCTTTGCGGGAATAGATTTAAACGCGGCAAACCGTTCCCGCTAAAAAAACAGGCTTTAAATCAAGAAACGGATAAAACAAAGCCGTTTTATCTGATTATTTTTCCTTTGATGGACAATATAACCACAGGATGCTTGACGTCGTCGGAATAGACTTTGATGCTCTTCTGGAAAACGCCCTTCCGTCCTTTTGTGTTGAAAGTGGCTTTAATTTCTCCGCCTTTACCCGGAGCAATAACTTCTGAACTCAGAAGCGCAGCCGTGCAGCCTCAGCCGCTCTTCAATCGGGAAATGTGAAGCGTGTCCGACCCGATATTCTTAAAAGCAAAAATATGCGTCAGAATAGTATCGCCGCGAACATTCCCGAAATCCTTTGTCATTTCGGAAAAATGGATCAGCGGACCTTTGACCTGCGTTGAATCCTGAGCGGCTAACGGTTGGAACAGATAAAGTACCAAAAACAATGTCCCAAAAAAACTTGCAACCCGTTTCATATTACACCTCTTGAGCGTTAAAAAAATGATATCCGGTTTTTTTGTAAATTAATCCGATTAATGTTTAATTGCAAGAACCGCGGGAATTTCAAGGGGGAAAAATACCGCGATAAAAAAACATGCACTTTTCATTCAACATTTTCACAATCAAATCGATAATATTGAAACAAAAAGAGTTTGTATTTAATCAATTCCTTTTTATTTTATATTAAAACCAAGAAATCATGGAGGTAAAATGGGCAAATCATTTTCAGAAATCGTTATCGAAGGTCCTTTTATGTTAATCAAGGGGTTCTTATTGGGTTTTTTAGCCTGTCGTAAACCGGACGCCACCTATTTTTTCCATCGCAAAACGAATATCAGGCGCGAGACTTTAAAGGAATTTGTAAAAGAATTTTTTGAGTTGGAAAATTATGTTCATCTTTGTCTTGAAGACGAACTGATAGAACCTTTTAAAGAAGCGGTTTCGCTTTACAACAAGGTCACGGGATACGAAATCAAATCGATTAAAAGCATTAAAAGCGCCGAGTTTTCTTTTGCGGCGGAAATTTTTGAAAAAGACTATGCTACTCAATTTAAAGAAATGCTGAACAACCTTCCCGAAGGCGTAAAATTGATCGATTATTTCCCCAACGAATTGGTGGAAAAGGATGCAAAAGGACTTGAATCGTACGCCCCGTTACACGATTATATTTTTCGCGCCAAAGGGATCGTTTCCGGCGATTTTGAAGGCGTGGTAGATCTTTATATGAAAATCAAAAGAAGCGAATTGAACGATTTTGTAATTTGCAGTGAAATTAAATTAAAAATGTAAATAAAAGCAGAGGCGTCCGGTCGTTTTTCGACGGGACGCCCCTTTTGATTTAAAAATCAGTTTTTCATCTTTTTTAATTCTTCGATCATCTTCGGAACCACCTCAAACAAGTCCGCCACAATACCGTAATCGGCAACTTTAAAAATGGGCGCTTCGGGATCTTTATTGATGGCGACAATATATTTGGAAGAAGACATTCCCGCCAGATGCTGAATAGCTCCTGAGATGCCCACAGCCACGTAAAGCGTCGGCGACACCGTTTTACCGGTTTGACCCACTTGCTCGTCGTGCGGTCGCCATCCGGCGTCCACAGCAGCCCTTGAAGCCCCTGTAGCCGCGCCTAACAATTCCGCCAGCTCTTCGATCAAATGCCAGTTTTCGGGTCCCTTCATCCCCCGTCCGCCCGAAACGATAATATCCGCTTCGGTTACGTCTAATTTGCCCTTTGCTCCGCTGATAATCTCTTTAACCACCGTTTTAAAATCCGGAACCTCAACGGTTTCTTCGCGGACATCGGCATCAGCCGGATTTTCATGCGCAGAATAAACATTGGGACGCACGGTGACGATTTTAATTCCGGAATTCAAAGAAACATTTGCCAGAACCTTTCCCGCGTACATGGGACGGATCAGGCGCAGTTGATCGCCCTCGAGTTCGACTTTTGTGCAATCGGTCGCCAGAGGCGCGTTAAGAATAGCCGAAACGCGGGGCGCCAGATCTTTGCCTGTGGCGGTGGCTCCCATCAACAAAACATCCGCTTCGTGTTTTTGAACCAGTTGCGCCAATATTTTTGCGTATCCGTCGGGACTGTATTTTTCCAGACCGGAGCCCTTTATCAAAGTCACCTGTTCTGCGCCGTACCTGGATAGTTGCTCTCCCGCATCGGGAATATCCGTTCCGATAAAAACGACTTCAAAAGGCACATTCAGGGATTTGGTCAGCGTTATGTTCTCAAAGGTGATTTTGCGAATTTGACCGTCCCGATGTTCGCCGTATATCAAAACTTTCATCGTATTTTCTCCTGCCTTAATTCCAATATTCCTGTTTTATCCGCGCTTTAAAGCACTTTGGCTTCTTCGTGCAAAAGACGCAGCAATTCGGGTACCGCGTCGGCGCTGTCGCCCACAATTTTTCCCGGGCTTTTGGGCGGCGGGTATTGCAGCGATTCAACTTTTAATTGTTCGGGTTCCGTGGCAACTTCGCGTTCTTCAATTTGAATCTTTTTCGCCCGCATAATTCCTTTTAAAGAAGGGTAACGGGGTTCGTTCAAACCGCGCTGTGCGCCGATAATGGCAGGCATGGAAAATTCGAGAATTTCATGTCCGCCGTCTATTTCGCGCTCTGCGGTCAGCTTATTTCCATCGACCTCTAATTTTATCACAACCGTGACGGCGGGAATATCCAGCAGCGCGCCCAGAATCGACGGCATCTGATTATGATCGTCGTCGATGGCTTGTTTGCCGAGAAGAATCAAATCGTAATTACCCTCTTTAAGAACCGACGCCAGCGCCTTAGCCGTAACCAGCGGATCATCCGGATGCTTTTCGGTTTTAAGATGAATGGCGCGATCTCCGCCCATTGCCAACGCCGTGCGAATGGCGGTTTTTACGCGATCCGGACCCAATGAAATAACGGTGACTTCTCCCCCGTGCGCTTCTTTTAAACGAACGGCTTGTTCCACTGCAAATTCATCATAGGGATTCAAAATAAAATTAATATCGCTCTCATCCACCCGCTTTTGATCTTCTGTGAGCTTAATACGGGTTTCCGTATCCGGTGTTTGTTTAACGCATACTGCAATATTCACGGTGACCTCCTATTTATCTTTAACGGCACAAAATATCACGCCCGTAATTTACAAAAAAAATTAAAACAATGTATTTAACTTTCCCGAAAATAAAATTTTCAGAAAAAATCGTGAAACGTTTTGTCGCTGTCCGCAAGCTCCGAAAGAGTCGCGTCCGGTTTAAAACGCACGCCATATTTTTTGCGAAAGGCGTTTAACAGGGTTATGATATTTTTCAACCCCAGATTATCCGCAAATTTCAGGGGTCCGCCTAAAAAGGGCGGAAATCCCGCGCCCAAAACCGCGCTTAAATCCACCTTTTTGGCGGAATCCGCAACACCGTTCGTAAGACAGCGCGAGGCTTCGTTAACCATTAAGCAAACCAAACGTTGTTGTATTTTTTCCGCGCTTATCTGATTGTTTTCCGCGCTTTTCACCAGCGCCTTTAAGCCGGGTTCCGGTTTTTTCTTTTTACCCGAATAGCGATAAAACCCTCTTTTCGCCTTTTTACCCAAAAGACCGTTTTCCGTCATCTTTTCAAGAAGACCGCTCTCCGCAATCTTTGTGTCCGATTCATTCTTCAAATTTTTAAGCATCCGGTTAACCGCATCCGCGCCAAGCTCATCCATCAAAGCAAAGGGTCCCGCTTCCATTCCGAATTTCAGCATTACCCGATCGATTTTTTCGACGGATATTCCCTCCTGCAGCATAGCCGCCGCCTCCGCAAAATAAGAAGCAAGTAAACGGTTGACCAGAAATCCGGGACTGTCGCCCGTTATGATCGGAATTTTTCCCAGAGAAAGTACGAATTTAGCTATCGAATTTAAAACCTTTTCATCGGTTTGCGCTCCCGCCGTAATTTCCGCTATTAAGCGCCGGGAAACGGGTTTAAAGAAACGTATTCCCACAAAGCTGTTTTTTTGTTCCAGAACCGCTCCCAAATTTTCGATTTTTAAAACGTCGGCGGTGGACGCCAAAATTGCCTCGGGTGAAATTGCCCGCGCGATTTCTTTCAGCAAGCGTTGTTTTTGCGGCAAATTGTCTTCGCCGTTTTCGATGATCAGATCCTGCCCGGAAAATCCCGAATAATCCTGCGCCGCGGAAATACGATGCAAAATTTGTTTGTACTGATAAGCGTTAATTCGTTTTTTGGCAAGCAGATCGTTCAAACCCTTGCCTATTTGCTGAAAAGCCTGCGCAATCTTCGCCTCGTCCGAGTCCGTCAATCTTACGGAATAGCCTTTTTTAGCGAGCAGCAGCGCAATTTCGCCGGAGTTCTCCCCTGCGCCCGCGATGGCGATTTTTTTGATTGAACGGTAACCGCTTTTTTGAAGGGCGTTATTAATTTCTTTTTTGATTTGATCGCTGCGGACAAACAGGCTGACCAGATTCCGGGATTCGGGCGTTAAAATCAATTCGGCGAGCGCCTGAGCTTCGATGAGCAAACCCTTTTCAACCGGCATGGCGTACGTCTTTTGTATTACTTCAACGGCTTTCAGCGGAGCGGGATAATGTCCCCCGGTTGTTTGCACGACCTTTTGCCGGGCTTTTTTAAACAGTAAAGAGCGTCCGGCAGGGGTTCCTTCCAGTAAAAACCGCGCCAACTTGTTTCCCGATTTCTTTTTTATTTTTAATTTGATCTTACCGCTGACCACGGATCGGGCAAAAGCGACAGCCTGCTCTTCCATCCACTCGGCGGTAACGATCTTATCGATTAAGCCGTACTTCAACGCCCGCGCCGCATTCACGTTTTTCCCGGTCAAAATAATATCCAAAGCGTTGCGCAAACCCGTAACTTTGGGCAATCGCTGCGTGCCGCCCCAACCGGGCAATATGCCCAATCGGACTTCGGGCAGGGCGATTCTGGTTCGAGGATGATCGGTCGCCAGACGATAAGTGCAGGCGAGACTCATTTCCGTTCCGCCGCCCATGCAGGCGCCGTTAATCACGGCGATTGTCGGGAACGGCAGAAGGCTTAATTTATGAAACACCTCCTGACCTCCGCGGCTTGCCCGCATTCCGAGCTCGTAAGTATCGATCTTTAAAAATTCCCTGACATCCGCTCCGGCGATAAAGATTCCTTCTTTTCGGCTGAAAATGAGCAGGCAGCTTAAATCTTGGTTTTTTATCTGATCGAGGATGTTATTTAGTTCGGAAAGCACCTCCGCGTTAAAGAGGTTAACTTTTTCGTCGGGCATGTCAAAATACAACAGCCCCATCCGTTCGGGAGTGATGTTCAGTTCAAACGCTTTTGTCATTGGCTTTACCGGTAAAGTTTTCAGATATTTTCAACTAAAAACGCCGCGCCCTGTCCGCCGCCGATACACAGGGTGGCAAGTCCGAGCTGCAGATTTCTTCTCTTCAACTCTTTCAGCAGCGTTAAAAGCAAACGCGCGCCCGAAGCTCCGACCGGATGACCGAGAGCAATGGCGCCTCCGTTTACATTCAATTTTTCATCGTCAATCGCGCCGAGGGGATAATCCGAATCAAAGTGCTTTTTACACAAAGCGGACGATTCCATGAGGCGTAAATTTGCCAGAACCTGCGCGGCAAAAGCTTCGTTAATCTCGATCAGATCGATGTCCTTCGGCGAAATTTTTGTCCGGTCAAATAATCTCTTCATGCTGTACGCCGGACCCAGCCCCATCCGTTCGGGCGCTAACGCGGAAAAGGCAAACGCTTTTAGTCGTCCCAGCGGTTTGTAGCCCATTGCTCTGGCTTTTTCTTCTTCCATTACAATCAGCATGGCGGCGCCGTCGGTGATTTGGCTGGAATTACCGGCGGTAATTGTTCCGCCGTTTTTGTCAAAAACGGGGCGCAGTTTGGCGAGCGCCTGCATGCTTTGCCCAAAACGAATGCCGTTGTCCCGTTCAACAATTTTATCGAACCGCGGCGGAACCGGGACAGGCATGATTTCCTGCTGCAGAATTCCCTTCTTAAAAGCTTGTTCCGCTCTGTTATGGCTGCGCAGGGCAAAGCGATCCTGTTCTTCGCGACCTATTTTAAATTCACCCGCCAAACGTTCGGTAACTTCTCCCATATTTAATCCGCAAAAGCCATCGGTCAATCCCAGCTTCAGCCCGATAACCGGCTTTAAAAACGAAGGCTTAAAACGCAAAATTTTCGCCAATTTTCCGGCAAACGTACGAGCTCTGAAAATTTCCGTAAACCAGTTTTGCGCCGCGCGGCTGAAAAGAAAAGGTATTTGCGACATGCTTTCCACACCGCCGGTCAAGTAAACGGAGCCGTGCCCAGCCTGAATGCGGTACCAGGCGTCCGCCGCGGATTGCATTCCGCTGGCGCAATTACGCTGTACCGAAAAAGCCGGAACGGAAGAATCAATTCCGGCGAGAAGGGCGATGTTTCTGGCTATGTTGGTCGCTTCCGGCGGCTGCGCCACATTTCCGATAATAATTTCGTCAATATCTTTCGACTTTAAATTATTGCGCTCCGTTAATTCTTTTAACACAATCGCGCCCAGTTCATGAGCGGCAATCTCTTTAAAATCGGAATTGTATTTTACAAACGGCGAGCGCAGCCCGTCAACAATCACAACCTGTTTCATAAAGTCCCCTTTATTTGGGCTTAGTTCCGGTTTTGTAACAGTCCCTTGCCGATAATTTTGATCACCTCCCGGCACGCCTCGTCCGTACTGAATTCGCTCTCCGCTCCTAAAATCCATTGCCGGGCGACCTCATCAATCGCCCCGAAGATAATCCGTTTGGCAATCAGCGGATTTAAATCCTGCCGGAATATTTTCTCGTTTTGTCCCTGCTTAATTATGTCTCCGATGATATTCAGGTAATCAAAAAACTTTTGATGGTGGTAATCTTTTAAAAATTTACTCGATTGCCGCAGCTCCACCTGAAAGACTTCCGCCAAATCCTGATCGTCGTTAATCAAGCGAAAATAGGTCTTGAAGAATATTTCCAGTTTTTCGCGGGCGTTGTTAGCTTTTTTTAATCTTGCTTTGAACAATCCGAGAATTTCATCCATCTTTTCTTCAAAAATCGAAATTAAAAGATCGTCTTTATTTTTGAAGTAAAGATAAATTGTTCCGTCAGCCACGCCCGCTTCGCGGGCAATGTCCGCCACCTTTGTATTGTAAAATCCTTTTTGGGCAAAAACTTTGATTGCGGCAAACAGAATTTTTGATCTTTTTTCCTGCTTTCTTCTCATCTCCGTTCCCTGTGCTCGCTTCAATTAATAATGCGCCGATCATTGAAAATAAGCAAAAATAAGGTTTATTTCCATTGACTTAAAGCAGGAATTGAATGCTAAAAATATTTTAATCTGATAAAAAAGAAAAATTCCCCCGAAAATTCAGGGGAATTATTGTTGCGGGATTTTTTTATTTTAAAACGACAAGTTTGCGTATTTGAATTCTGTCGTCCATTTTCAGACGATACAGATAGATTCCGCTCGCCAGATTTCCGGCATTGAGCTTTATTTCGTGCAGTCCGGCGGTTTGCGTTCCTTTTACAAGTTCCTTCACCTTCTGACCTAAAATATTGAAAAGCGAAAGTTCGACCATCCCGGTTTTGGGTAATTCGTAGCGAATGGTGGTAAGCGGATTAAACGGATTGGGATAGTTCTGGTACAGTAAGAATTTTGCCGGAACATTTGTCAACGGTTGGTCTTCGATATCCGTGAAGGTGACATCGTACTGAACATCGTCCAGATAAACGGCTCCGTCACGGTAGCCTTCTTTGTTCTGACGAATGACCACGCTCTGAAAGAATATCTTTCCGCTTCCCGCTATGGAATCGAGCGGGATTGTAATCAGCTTCCATCCCGCCCAGTCAATAGTATCGCTGAAGGCGACAACATCCGTTTTATTGTCGCGGTCGAACCACAATTCAAGCAGATTATGGCTGAAGTCGCCGTAAATCCAAATTCCGAAATTCGTTCCGCCCGAAACCGGTATCCGAATCCTTTCTTCGTTCGGCAGGCGGCAAACTCCTCCGGAATCGACTTTGAAGCTGTATTCCAATCTGCCGGAATAGGTGCCGTTAACCTTCTTTGTTCTTGTAATGTCAAAATTGGTTCCGTCCGGATTTGTGCCCTGGGTATCGGCATTATTGTCAGGGTCTGTCCAGCCAAAATTTGTTTCGAAATCGTCCAGAACTTTACCGCCGCCGTATCCTTCGAGGGTAGTTTTAAAATTGATCGTTAAAGTGTCGGGCAGGGCGAGCTTTTCCATATCCTCGATTCCCGGGAAAAAGCGAATGGTGTAACGCATATTTTTTTTCAGCGGCTGACGAGGTTCAAAAACAAGCACGCCGCGTCCTTCTTTTTCAAAAACGTCCAGCCCGCGGTAAGAAATCAAATTACCCGACGAATCGGAAATCTGAAAATTATCGAAAACGGTGTATTTATTGGGAACACCGCTGAATACAACAAAGATCTGCAGCCTGGTGCTGACCTCCGTTTGTCCGTTTCGCGGGAACGATTTTAACATGAGCAGTTCGTTAAGGTAGCGGGTTAAAAACGAAAATTGAAGGGCGCTGTCAATATGAACGCCGTAAAAATTCTGCGCTTCGTCCGAAAGAGTTACCGTATAAAGGGTTTTTCTTTTCATTAACGAATCGGGCACAAAGGTAAATCCGGTCAGGTCTTCTTCCCATTCAAAATGACCGGAAAGCGGGGGATCGACGCTAAAAGCGGCTTCTGTTTCCGCAATGCGCATGGGAGCGTCAAAAGAGACGGAAATGGTGCTATTCGTGCGGATGCTGTCCGCCGCCGGGGCGAAACTTACGACCCTGGGAATGACATGGTAAGAACTCGTTTTAAAAGTAAAGGCGTAAGGCTCTTTTAGATGTTTTCCTTTTTTGTTCTTTGCCGAACTGTCGATTTTAACCTCGTACTCCGTGGAACGTGATAAGGTGTCGTACAGAGAATAAATCATCGTCATGTCGCTATTCTGCCAGCTAAAGTAGCCGTTTGTGGGCGGATTTGTGGAAAACGCGTTTTCCGTCGATTCCCGATCCATCTGTTGACTGAAGTAAATGCGGATATCCGAATGCGTGGCAACCGAGGAATCGTTGTTTGCCGGAGAATAGGTGTAAACCTCGGGCGCTTTGTCGGCGACCTTCAGCAGAAATCCGTTGGCAAAAGAAGTCCGGTTGGCTTTCACCACAACCTGAACCGTGTCTCCCGCGTAGTCTCCGGCATCCATAACCACCTGATACGTACCCGGTTTAACATTTTCAAACATGAAAAATCCGTTTTTATGAAAATCGGTAACGTAAACGCGGTTGTCCGGTAAAAGCCGAACGCGCGCATTATTCAACGCTTTCTTTTTATCATTCGGCAAACCCGAATTGTAGTTGTAACTGTAATCGACATTTTCGGTTTTGGAGCGAACGATGCCAGCCACAACGCCGTCGGGCAACTGATCCAATCCGAAGTATTGAATAAAAGAGCGCAAAAGCACAATTGATTCATGCCTGCGATAATCCAGACTCATCAAACGAAATGAATTGGGGATATAATCGTGAAAAGAACCTTCGGTAAGCGTGCCGGGCATGGTTAAATAGCGAAGCACCCCAAGTCCCGATGTTCCCCATTGCGGGTAAAAAGACCAGTCTCCGCGCACATTGTCAAACGAGTATTTCCAATAAGTCCATTGACCGTCAAGCTTATCCATTTCCCCCCAGATTATGCCGCCCATTTTTTTAGCGTTTGGAAAAACAGGATCGTTGTCATATCCTCTGAACAGCACCAGAGGATAATTGACAGTGGCATTATGTGCGTTGCTGTGAATCGATTGAAAATAATCCACATTTTTTGCATTGGCGTCGGCGTCGATCTGGGAAAGGGGCAAATCGTCCTGATCGCGGTTTTGAGTGCGGCTGATAAAGACCGTGGCGTTGTGTTTTTTCAAAAGCTCCATCAAATACAAGCCCTTGGTCAAGTTGCCTTCCGACTCCCAGAATCCCGTTGCCGGAATGTAACGATCGTTTGCAGGATCATGTCCGCCGTGTCCGGGATTAACGTAAATCTTAATTCCGCTGAAATCCTGCGCGAACAAAAATGAAGTCAACAAAACAAAAAAAGTTATTTTTTTAAACATTCTTTTCCCTCGCTAATCCTGTTTTAACTTTGCCAGAAATATTTGTCCGCTGTTGGAAGAAAAAACAAGTTTTGAAATATCGGCGCCCCAATTGGGGTACATTTCAATAATGTCCGCGGTATCGGTTATTTGTATTTTTTTGCTTCCGTCCGCGCGGGAGATAAATATTTCGGAATCGGTGTAAAAATGACCGTCGTCGTGGTCAACCATGTAAGCGATCCATTTTCCGTCCGGCGACCAGGTCGGGGCGTTGGCGTAGCCTATTTTTGTCAGAATTTCGCCGTTTAAATCGCAGATGTAGGTGGCGTCGCCGGCAAAGGTAAAAACAATTTTTTGACCGTCGGGAGAAAGTTGGGGCCAAATGTAAATGCCTTCCCCTAACGGAGCCAGCTCTTTTGTTTCGCCGTTGTCGATTAAGACAATTTTGCCTTCTTTAATAAAAACCGCTTTTCCGCCCGCGCTCAATGTTTGATTCAAAGCCGGTTGCAAATTCACTTTTACGGGCTGCTCATCCTTTAAATACAAAAGATTATTTTTAACCAGACGCGGCGGCGATAATTCTCTTACCTCTTTTTCGATTATCGTTACCTGTTTATCGCGAAGATTTTGCTTTTTTAGCGTGTAAAACTTTCGCTTGTTTTTGAATTCAAACTGGCGATAAATTACGTATTTACCGTCGCCGCTGATTTGGAATTCATAACCGGCGCCGTCGTCCTGGTTCAAAGTTTCAATTTTTTTGCTTTCAAGATTCATCACAAACAGACCATGAAACTTTGCTCCCGTAAAGACGATCTGGCTGCCATCCGGCGTCAACTTCGGAAAGAAGAACTCTCCCTGGTCGAGCGACGTTAACGGCGTTATTTTCTCCACTTTAAGATCGGGAATCTGCGCCAAAAGAATCGTAACCGTAAACAGAGAAAATAAAATAGTTAAAATGATTTTTTTCATCATTGCTTCCTCATAACGCTTTTATTTGATTAATATCATTTTTTTGTTTGCCACAAAATTGCCCGCGCGTAATTGATAAACATACACGCCCGCCGCGAGATTCGTTGCGTCGAATGTCACTTTGTACGAACCCGCAGGTTTGTATTCATTGACCAATGTTAAAACTTCCTGCCCTAACATGTTATAAATTTTCAAGGTAGCCCGTGATCCTTTGGCTAAAGTAAATTCTATGGTCGTAGTCGGATTGAAAGGATTCGGGTAATTCTGTTTTAATTCAAAAGATTTCGGACTGTTGTACATATCCGCCAAATAGGTGGCTTGAACGGTTCTGAACATAAACGTTTCGGACCAGTCGCTTGAGCCATATTCGTTCAGAGCCTTAACCCGCCAGTAATACCATTTTCGTTTAAATTCTTCCAGATTATTGACTACCAAAAAGGTGTCGGTTACCACGGTATCGTAGGTCATAAAACTTTCGGAAAAGGTTTCGGCTTGTCCCAATTGAACATGATAACTTGTAGCCACATCGTTTTTGTACCAGGTTAATACGGTATCCAGAGGCACGTTACTTTCGCCGTCCGGCGGAGAAGCCAGAATCGGAGTCATGGGGAAAGCGGTGGCAAAAGAGAAGACATCCGAAAAATCGCTCCTTCCTGCTGGATTTTCCGCAGCTACGCGCCAGAAATATTGCGTTTGCCCTGACAAATCGGTTATTTTCAGAGAATCGTCGGCAATTCCGTTTTTATCGAAAACCAAATCGTTAAACAGCGTATCTGTAGCGATTTGCAAATAAAAAGTCGATGCGTCAATATTTAAATTCCAACTGACTATCACGGTATCCGGTTGAAAATTATTGCCGTTTTCCGGAAACGCCAAAGCCGGCATCGAAGGCGGAGTGATGCGAACAACAGGACCCAAAGGACTTTCATTGCTGTTCCTGTCGATGGCGGTAATGGCAAAATAGACCTCGCTTAACGTCTCTTTCGGCGGTTTGGGTAAAAATTCATTCCCTCCGATCACCTTATAAATTTTTGAAGGATCATCCGGAGGATCGGTAATTGACGGCATTTGATCGAAGCGATAAAGAGCAAATCGGATTACCCCGCCGCCCGATGCGCCCGGCTGAGCCTGCCAGCGAAATCTCGAAGTTTTGTTTGAATTAGGCTGAGCAAACAGCAATTGAGTGGGAGCTTCGGGAACGGTTAAATTTTTCCAGTCCATTTGCGGAACCAACGCCGGAAACCGGTAATAATCGTTTTTCAGTTTTTCCGCGAAATCAAGGGTGTTGTAGCCAAAATGCTTGGCGCTGAAATACACGTCTCCCAGAGATTTACTGTTTTTCCGCACCAGATTTAACTGATTCGGCAGCTCGGACGTAGAAAAGGTGGTGCCGAAAATATGTCCCGGATACAAATGTCTGCCCTTTGCCGCAGTTTGATCCGCCCACCAGTTCAAAAGCTTGCTGAAATCCTGCGCTCCGCCGATTTTCCAGTAAAGCTGAGGCGTAATATAATCGATCGACTGATCGCGCAGCCAGGCGAGAGGATCGGCATAAATTACATTGTAGGCGTCCATTCCGGTAATTCCCGGCGGCACGCCGTTTTTGTAAATTCCGAAGGGACTGATGCCGAATTTTACCCACGGTTTAACCACCTGAATGCTGTCGTGAATCATGCGCATTAAGATATTCACATTTTCCCTGCGCCAGGCTTCGATGGTGTTATCGGAGGCGTCGCCGTGCTTGTAGGTTTTATAGGTTTGATAATCCTTGTTTGTTCTGGAAATATTATTGGGGGGATAAGGATAAAAATAGTCGTCAAAATGAATTCCGTCCACATCGTAACGATTAACCACGTCCATGATGACATTGGTAATATGCCGGCGAACGGCGGGTATTCCCGGATTCAAAAGGCGCATTTTTGAATCTGTTTCGGTAAAAGATAAAATCCACTCCGGATGCTGTTTAACCACATGATTTTCCGCCAAAGGATAACTTCCAATCGATTTTTCCGCGCGATAGGGATTGAACCAGGCGTGCAGTTCCATTCCGCGTTTGTGCGCTTCTTCGATGGCAAATTCCAAAGGATCGTAATAGGGATCGGGAGCTTTGCCCTGTTTACCCGTAAGCCAATAGGACCACGGTTCGTAATTGGAATTGTAAAGAGCGTCACATTCCGGACGGATCTGAAGAATGACCGCGTTAATGCCCGTTTCGTCCAGTTCATCCAATAACTTTATTAAATTGCTTTTTTGTTTTGAAGGGCTTAAGGTTTTGGGCCAATCGATGTTAGCCACCGAGGCAATCCATGCCGCGCGGAATTCGCGCTTTGGCGGATTGCTTAAAGCCAAAAGACACTGCGCTAAAAAAAGGACGGTTAATCCGATAAAAATAAATCTTTTCAAAAGTTTTCTCCTGTAATTTTTGTTCCGGTATAATAAATTTAACCAAATAATGATCGACTTTTTTCCCATATTGAAATCTTTTTCTAAAAGATGAAGAAAGCCTTACTTCCTGATTCAAATATTCAATTTGAGGAATCCGAATCGGGAAGTATGGATTCCTTTGAAAATACTAAGAAGAGAAAGAACTTGAATAGGTTAAAAAGGCATCCAACCCCTAAGGATTGGATGCCTTGCATGGCTAAAGCAGGAAAAACAGATTCCTATTTCAGAAGCGTCATTTTCTTGCTTAATTTTACGTCGCCTGCCTGCAGCATGTAAACATACACACCGGAAGCCAAATGAGAAGCGTCAAAAGTAATAGTCTGATATCCGGCGCCAAGATTCTTATTAATCAAAGTAGCCACTTTCTGTCCGAGCATGTTGTAAACCACCAGTTTTACTTTGCCCGCTTTAGGCAGATAAAACTTAATGTTCGTGGTCGGGTTGAAAGGATTCGGATAGTTCTGTTCCAGCAGATATCCGGAAACCACCTGATCTTTATCTTTAATAGAGGTCGGCATCCATTTGTATTTATAAACAACTCCGCCGTTCCAGTTTGCAACATAAATTGTCTGACCGTCGTTTGCCATGGCAGCTCCGCGAGGTCCGGTATATTCGCTTGAGCCTGGATCCGGCATCCACAAATAACCGTAATTCATATTATCAAAATTGAACATAACCAGAGCGTTTTCCAACTGATCCGGACCACCCGCGCCGTAACTGTTGTCCTGAGAATACCAGAAAATGTTGTTTCCGCCAAAACGATCAACAGTTACGCTTTGCTGCGTAAGAATCGGATTTCCCTTATTGTCTTTATAGATGCTGTCTGCTAACGGATAGTTCACGAAATCGGTTGTTTCGTAAATATAGACTTTGTGAACGCCCGAAGAAAGATTTCCGGGAAGCAGTCTTTTACCGTCTGCGCTTACCTCCATACCGCGGGCATAGCCTCCGGCTAAAGGATCCAGAGTAATGTTCTGGGTAATTTCAAAAGTAGTGGGATCAATAACATCCACCGGCGATACGCCTACCACACGACCGATATAGATATATCCTTCGTCATCAACCGCAGGTTTTAACGGCGAATAATCGATGTAAACATAATCCAGAACCGAACCGTCTTCGTAGTTTAATTTAAGCACAATACCGGTTTGGGCATAAAGAACATTGCCGTCCGGGTCAACATTCATTCCGCGGCACCATTTCAGATAAATGGTCGTATCAGCGCCGGCTAAAGTCTGAATATTAACCGAATCGATCTGGAATGCTTTGGTTCCGTCAGAATTATAAACCACAATGGCGTCAGCGCCCCAGCTACCTACCCAAACGCGATCATTATTATCTACTACAATACCGTGATTTGCGCCGAGCGTGTCCCCGAAAATTCCCATGTATTCATAGTCTAATTTCGTTAACTGCCAGGGACCTGTTTCCACTTCAGCGGTATTATCAAGAACAACAACGGGTTGAGGACCGTCGCCGAATAATCCGCCGGCAGGCACACTGGATGTGTAAAGAACTTCCAGATTGGGATCGTCATCTATATTAGCCAGACCGATTACGCCCCAACGACCGCCGTCAGCATAATTGGAATCGATGACAGAAACGGTCCAGTTGCTCGGATCCGCAACTTGGTCCTGAGCGCCCTGATATTCAGCGCGGAAAATAGCGGCATTCGGATCGGCGCCGCGTGAACCAAAAACATAATCCAATTTTCCGTTCAAATCGATATCGCCGATGGCTCCGCCGTAAACGCCATAGCCTCCGGTTTCCATCCAGGGCGAAAGATCGACGACTTTTGTACCGACAAGTGAATCGCCGGTAGCGTCGTATTGATAAATCCACACGCCGTGTCCGCCGTCAACCGTTTTGTACCAGGTGCCCACAATAATTTCTTCCTGTCCGTTGCCGTCGATATCGGCAACCTGCGCGCTCTTCCATGAACCTGCGCCTTTAAGGACGGAAGTTTGAGGCTCTAACAATTCCCATCTGCTCGAATCCGCATTCCAGCGTACACGATCGCAGCGCGTTTCGTCAAACAGATAAATGGTATTACCCATTACGGCAAGATCCCATTTGTTTTCGCCGCCGGTCAATCCCAAATCCAAACCGTTGGCTTCAACCGTCCATGTTTCGGAGCCGTCTCCGTTATCGGGAATATCATCGACCGACATAACGCCAAAATACCAGCCGCTGCTGGTAGCTTTACGATCTGCAAAAATCAATTCCTTTTGACCGTCATCGTCAATGTCTTTTACTATCCAACGAAAAGGACGCAAATTCACATTATCTTCGGTGGTAATGGTAGAAACCGAATTCGGTAAATAATTACCGGAGCCGTCGGAAACACCCATAACGTCGCTGCCGTCGCCAGCAGATTCATAAACCAACAGGCGCGGCGGATTCGGATTGTTTGTCGCGTCAGTCCAGTTTACCGGACCCACAAAAATCTCACCTTTGCCGTCATTGTCGATATCGCCGAAAGTTAACGCGGGCCAAGTGTTTTGTTTCCACATATCATAAGTAGCTTTCCAGACGAGTTCCCACTCCGTACCATTAAATTCGTACTTGTAAATACGCATATCCATTTCGTTGTCCGCATCGCTCCAGTTATGGTTAATTAAATAGACATCCGTGCGTCCGTCATGGTCGAAATCCATTCCTGTTACCATGTTTCCTATTCCGCCGGTATTTAAATCGGCTTCCGGAACAGGAATTTCTTTCCCGGCAGTACGCACAAAATCTTGCGACATTGAAACGCCAAGAAAAATAAGCACCGTAAATAATGCTAAAATCGGTACTTTAGCATTCTTGTTACTCATAAAACCCTCCTTAAAATGGATTGAACTGTTGTGTTAAAACTCCAACAATGAAAAAATTAAACCCTTGCTGCCTTGTTACCCCCCTTTCTAAAAATTTTTTATTAAACATAAATATCTATTATTGCCTGCCGTAATATGGCGCTCCGGCTTTTCCTACGTCAATTCGCAGAACATTGGAATCTGTCTCTCCCACATTCTGTTGTGTGGCGTAAATAATATTACCGTGCCATGATAAAGCCTCAAGTTTCGGTTTGATTAATCCGGCATACTGAAAATCGTACATGCCTGTTGTCATATCATAAATAATAAGCGCATCGGGCGATTTATCCGTTGCCAGATACATTTTGCCGTCCGCGGAGAACGTAATCGCATTGATTTTAACGCCCTCTAACCATGTTGCATAAAACGCTTCGGTGGAATCGCTTTTGGTGCTGCTTAAAATTATCTCTTCCGCGCCTAACGAACCGTCGCTGTTTACGGGATAACGCCATACTCTTTGCAACTTTTTGGCAAAATTCTGTCCCACAAGGTAAATATAGGTTGTTCCGTCTTCTTCGTGAACTCTTACGGATTTCAGGAATACCGAGAAGGTTCCCATTGATTCCTTGGACTTATCCGTTTTAACCTTTACCAGTTCAGTTTGAGTCGCAACCCATAAGTTTCCGTCCTGATCAAAATCCATATCGTACGGAGCGCGTGTAAAAGTGGCGTAAGTCTCCTGAATCGAGCTGTCGCTCAGGTCTATGGTTTTAATCTCTTTAATTCGACCGAGCGCATAAGCAACATACAGCTTTCCGTCCGGACCTACTTTAAGGGCGTTGGCTTTCAGGTAATTTGTTTTTTCCACCCAGACCGTCGGTTCGCCTTCGCGATTAATCTTTAATATCTGACCGAACGGCGGGTTGGTCTCAACTTTGGTCGAAACATACACATTCCCTTTGCGATCCGTAGCTATGGAATAAGCAACATGTTTTTGTTTGAAATCATCCATTCTTCCGAAAGTGGTGTCAACCGCGGCTTTTAATTTGTAGATAACCGGCTCGCTGAATTTATCGGAGCCTCTTACGGCTATCTTCACCTTAATGGAATCGTTGATATACGAAGGAGAGGCAATGGTAATTTTGGTTGACGTCATCTGCAGAATATTTGCCATTACATTATCAAAATAGAGCTGATTATATTCGTTGTAAGGCTCTTTAGGAAGAAAATTCTTGCCGGAAACCTCGATTGTCCCAACCCCGGCATAGGCGCTGTCAGGCGGATTTAGCTGCTCAATCACCGGTTGAGCTCCGCTCACATAATTCGGATCGTAAAGACTGGGCTCGGGCTCTTTTTTACAGCCTGAAAGCATAAAGAGAAATATAAGACTAAGTGATAGCATTATGAATGAAACATTTTTCATCTGCATACTCCCTTAATGAAATTTGTTTCTTATTACCAAGAAAATTTTAACGTAAATCGCTGAACATTATCAAAAACGCCAAACGGCACATAGGCATAATCAAATTGAAATCCGAATTTGTTTAAACCTATGCCGTACGTAAAAGACCGCTCGTCAACATTTGAATAATAACCCATGCGCAAAGACAAAATTTCCGCGAATCTATATTCAAGACCGGTTTTTAAGTACTCGGGGTAAGACCTGGGATGAACCGCGTCAATAGTCAATAAAAGGTCTTTTAACCGATCAACTTTAAATCTCTCCGGAACAAAATCCATAATATTTGCCGAAAAGCCGATGCTGAATATCAATGGTAATTGAAACTCTTCCTGTGAAAATTTTATTTCTTTTGAAAAATTTCGAACGGACATTCCGAATACCAAACTCTTAAATCCGGTTCGATAATTCGTTCCGAAATCAAACGCCAGAACGGACGCTTCCTGATCAACTGTCTTTACTTCAGTGGATTTAATCGAATAACTATCGATTACCGGACCGAGATATTGCGAAGCATATTTAATTTGTCCGCCGACGCTAAATTTATTTGTTAACGCTTTGGCATAACCCAAGCCTACGGCGTAAGCCGTGGGTTTGATCATCCCGGTTTCCAGATAGCCCTGCTCATTATTAGCCACAATGGTTCCTTCCACTTCGCCGTAGTCAACTAATAACAAGCTAACTCCAAAAACGCCGAACTGACCGCCAAAAGGTTTTACCGCCAGGCTCAGGGCATTGTGCTTTATGTCGGCAAGCCATTGATTTTGAGTCACCGTTAAATTAAAACGTCCCTCCATCTCCGAAAGTAACGCAGGATTATCCCATAAAGCACTGGAATTATTGGAAACAGTCGTCATGGCATTTGCCATAGCCGCCGATCTTGCGTCGGGCACCACGCTTAAAAATTGAAACCCCGTCTGGGCTAACTTCTTTTGACCCCAGACAGTTTGACTCATTAAGATGATGAGAATAAAACTAATAAAATATGTTAGCTTCTTAGCCTTCATCATTTCCTCACATTACTTAACGGATCACAATTAATTTTTTTGTGATCGATTCACCTTTTTTGAATAATAAGATACCCGTTTCTTTATCGTAGATATCTTGCGAAACCTCAAAATAAACCAGATAAAGACCGCTCACGATTACCTGACGATAATCCGTGACCGAATTCCAGGCTTCGTCTCCGCTGCCGTCATTGTGGTCTATTGTTTTAATCAAATCGCCGCGTTCGGTAAAAATTTTGATTGTACATTTACCCGGAATATTGTAAAACATAATTTTATCGTATTCTTTAGGGAATTGCATCCCCCTGGCGCTTGCTTTGATATAGTAAGGATTCGGTACGATCCTGATATCTTTTAAAGCCGAACCTTGCTTGCGCTTGAGATACGCCGGCTCGGTGGTCATTGTGTAATATTTGCTGCTGTGCAAACTGCCGTGCGGATTGGCGTCGGTTTGGTTGTTCGAGCCGTCGTTAAAGGACACGATGTAATAATAATACGAATAACCCCGCACCGCAGAGACATCGTTAAACGTGTGCACTATTTCCGGATTATCCGTGTCTTTTCCGCAGGCGAATATTTCCTGATAAACCGTGTCGGGCTTGCCTACCGCGCGGTAAATTCGATACCCTCCGAAATCGGCATCCGTTTCCGAAGGACTTGGCTTCCATTTTAGTTTGATCAAATCTCCGCCCGATTCAACTTCGAACAACGGCGGCGGCAAAGGCGGCTGCGGAATCTGAAAGTCCATATCGTAATTTCTTTTGGCGCGGCTGAAGGTCAGCAAAATGGAATCTTTGCCCGTATAAACCCATTCATCCTTGAACTCGTCCTTATCGTCGGTAGTGGTTCCGTCGGGCAATTTAAAAGGACCTTTGTCCGCGGGATTATCGTACGCCATTTTCCATCTGCGCCCGATAATTTCGCTCATGGTTCGGCTTAATCCGCTTACGCCTTCCGCTTCCACGATGGTAATGCTGTCGCCGGGCGCAAGATCAAAAGGACCGTAGGCGACCCACATATTTGTTCCGCCCGGATCGTTGTGCACAGTATATGGCACAGGATTGGATTCCATGTATTTTTCGTCGAACCGTTCGTCGCCGCCCAAACCCATGTAAGGCACTCCGCTCAATAAGGTGTTGTAGGTCTGGATCATAAAGGGTTCGTTCGGTTTGGAAACTCCTTTTAAATCGGGACGCTTATCGCCGGCGTGCCAGCCGATAATTGTCGGCTGGTTCGGATCGTCGCTGTGATCGGAGGCGCTTTTGTCAACATGCAAAATAGCCACGCCCGCGTGATGCGGAGCTTTTAAACGCCCGCTTCCCGTATAATCCGGAGCGCCGATATTGTCGATTACCGTGTTTACATCGCCCTGACCCGCCCATTGAAAACTGCAGCGTATCCAGTCCACAATCGGATTATCCAAAGTGATTACATCGTTAACATGCGCGGCGTAATTTTCTCCGCGGCGGGTGGTCCAGCTAAATTTACCCCATTGCTGCGGTCCGCCTATTACCGTGGCGCCGTCTCTGCAAACGCTGTAGCGCGTGCCCCAGGCAATACGCACGCCTTTTAA
>JAADIP010000254.1 GCA_013151275.1 Calditrichota bacterium
TTTAAACGGCGTTTCGATTTCGATTATCCGAATTTTAAGGGAAAAGGCTGACTGGCGGTTTTTTGCGACTCTCCCCCCGCCCTTGAGCTGCGGAGATGGTGACGAGTGACAGAGTGACAAGTGACAAAGTAACAAGGTCGTGATGCGTGACGCGTAATGCGTGATGAGTAAAAGTGGCAGAGTTGGTTGAAGAGGAAAATAATAAATCCGAAATTCGAATATCGAAATACGAAACAAATTCGAATGACCAAATGACAAAAACGTGACGCGTAATGCGTGATTAGTTACAAAGTTTAGTTGTTGAGTTGTTTAATTGTTTAGAAAAATTCCGGAGGAATTGAATGATAGTAGCCCAGTAATTTATTGCTGGGGACAAAGACTCCTCCCCTTTTTTCTCTGCCCTTTAGGGCATAAGTGAAAAGTGATAAGCAAGAAAAAGGAAAAGCAGAAAGCAGTGATGAGTAACAAAGTGACCAGCGTACGGAGAAGCCGCTTACACGCTTAACCCTTAACCCTTAACCCTTAACCCTTAACGAATATGTGACCGGTTACAGGTGGACTGAAGAAGAAAATCGTAAATCCGAAATTAAATCTAAAAATTAGAATTTTCGTTCCTTTTTAACGACTTTTGATTAAATGGCGATAATCATTTATACGCATTACGCATTACGCATTACGCATTACGCATTACGCATTACGCATTACGCATTACGCATTACGCATTACGCATTAGAAAAGAGGGAATCGGAATCTTTTTTTGCTTAACTTTGTTTAAGCAGTTTCACAAAGGAAAAGATTAGAGTAAACCAAAGAAAGGATTCATGTGTTAGGCAGAATTAAACAGGGATTAAAAAAGACCCGCGAGAGCGTCTTTTCAAAAATCAGCGGCGCATTGAGTTCGCACAAAAAGATAGACGACGATTTTCTGGAAGAATTGGAAGAAATTCTGATTACCGGAGACGTTGGCGTTGACACAACGATGGAAATTATCGAGCGTTTTCGGGAACGGGCGCGCAAAGAAAAGGTTGAAACGCCCGAAGAACTGAATGAAATTTTAAAAGAGGAAATCAGCAAACAGTTAATCGTTCCCCCGCAGGAGCCCGAGGTAAACAAACCTTTTGTGATTTTGGTGGTCGGCGTTAACGGTACGGGAAAGACCACGTCCATCGCCAAATTGGCTTATCATTTTCAACAGCAGGGCAAAAAAGTTTTACTTGCCGCAGCCGATACATTCCGCGCCGCCGCCATTGAGCAGCTTGAGATATGGGCGCAGCGCCTGGGCTGCGAAATTATTAAACATCAGCCGAACGCGGATCCTGCAGCGGTTGTTTTTGATGCTCTGACCGCGGCGAAATCCCGAAACGCGGATTACGTTATTATCGACACCGCCGGACGTTTGCACACCAAGGTTAATTTGATGAGCGAGCTCGGTAAAATTTACCGCGTCATCGAAAAGCAGATTCCCGGCGCGCCGCACGAGGTTATTCTTGTGATCGACGCCGGAAACGGTCAGAACGCAGTTAATCAGGCGCGGGAGTTTGTGAAGGCTGTGCGTGTGAACTCCATCTTTTTAACAAAATTGGACGGAACGGCAAAAGGCGGCGTTATCTTGTCCATCAAACGTCAACTGGGAATTCCCGTAAAATACATCGGTCTCGGCGAAAAAATGACCGATATCGAATTGTTCGATCCCAAAGAATTTGTGGAAGGATTATTTGCCAGAGAATGAAAAAGATTTACGTTACAACATTAGGCTGTCCCAAAAATGTGGTGGATTCGGAAAATTTAATGGGACTGTTAAAACTGAATAAATATCAGCTTTGCGACAATCCGAATGATTCGGATGTTTTGATCATAAACACTTGCGGATTTATTAACGACGCAAAGGAAGAATCGATTCAAGCCATACTTGAAGCGCTTCAGCTTAAAAAGGCAGATCCGACTAAAAAGGTGTTTGTGGCTGGATGTCTTTCCCAGCGCTACCGCGAAGAAATCGAATACGAAATTCCCGAAGTTGACGCCATCTTCGGCGTTGAGGAGTATTCGGAAATTTTAAAGGCTTTGGGAACCGGGCACGCCGCCGTCGATAACATCCACCGAACCCGCTTGATAAGCACGCCGCGGCATTACGCTTATTTGAAAATTTCGGAAGGATGCGATCATACCTGCGCCTTCTGCGCCATCCCCAAAATTCGCGGAAAACACCGCAGCAAACCGATGGAACAAATTGCGGAAGAAGCCGCAAAGATAGCCGAAAAGGGCATTAAAGAACTTATTCTGGTTTCTCAGGATACTTCGCACTATGGTCGCGATTTGTACGGCAAGCAGTCGATTGTTGCCCTGCTGCAAAAATTGGAGTCGGTGCCCGGGTTGGAATGGATCCGCGTTCTTTACTGGTATCCCACCAATTTCCCGACCGAAGCGCTGGAACTGATGCGGGACAGCGAAAAGCTGGTTCACTATCTGGATTTGCCCATTCAGCACATCAGCGGGAATGTTCTGCGCATGATGCGCCGCGGAGATACAAGGGAATCGATCATCAGGCTGTTTGCCAAAGCGCGGGAAACGGTTCCCGACATCGCCTTGCGGTCAACGGTAATTTTGGGACATCCGGGTGAAACGAAAGAAGATTTCGAAGAGCTGCTGCGTTTTGTCAGCGAAACGGAATTTGACCGGCTCGGCTCGTTTGTTTATTCGGACGAAGACGGAACCGAGGCTTTTACGCAGTCCGATAAAGTTCCGCCGTCCGTTGCGGAAGAACGGCAGAGAATGCTGATGGAGCTGCAAAGAGAAATTTCCCTTGAAAAAAACCGCCGCCTTATCGGCAGCGAGATGAAGGTACTGATAGACGAGCACAACGCGGATCTGAAATTTTATTCCGCCCGAACTTACCGCGACGCTCCGGAAATAGACAACGAGGTCATTATTGTAGATGATAAAAATAAACCGTTAAAAACCGGAGAATTCCGGCGGGTGAAAATCAAGGATGCCACGGAGTACGAACTTTACGCCGAGATTATCGAGTGAATAATTGAATACCGCGATCGTTTGGCGAACTTTTATTAAAGCCGTAGAAAATTTTGCATAAAATAATGATTTTTGTATTTTAATAAAAAAATCGGATTTGAATTTGGTCCGGAAATTCAAACGGTTTCCGCGAATTGAGGTTTAATTAATTTGAAGCTCTCGTTTGCAATCACGATGACCGCGGAAATTGCGGGATTGCTCTCCGGGCTTTAAAAATGATCAATTTAAAAAAAGAAACAAATCATGGCATCTTTAAGGCTTTTTTTTAGTTCTCTTTTACTCTTTGCGTTAACGTCGTCTTCGTTCGCACAATATCTGGAAACATCCCAGCAGAGCGGAGTGGGGCTTCCGTTTTTTGAATTAGCCTACCAGAACCGATTTGATCCGGATCTTCAACATCACAGACTTTTGGTAATGGCGCGGCATCTTTACGACGATTTGACCTTCATAAAAAGCGACACATCGGGCTTTGATACCCAGTTCGAAATATTATTCGCAGTTTATGATAAAAAGGGCAATGTGGTTACAAGCCATACCATCAACAGAAAATTAAATGTTCCCGACTTCGAAATGACCAACAGCCGCGAACTGTCGATTATAATCCGGGACGAATTCGAATTAAGTCCCGGCGAATACACCCTGCTGGCAAAGTCAACCGATTTAATAACGAATAAATCGGCAAAACGAAAAGTCAAATTCACCCTGAAGAAATTTTCCGATAAGCCCGTGGCTGTCGGAAGTATTTTGTTTTTGCAGGAAGTGAAACTGGATTCAAACAACAATGTGGTCGATTTTACTCCCACCTTCGGTAATAATTTCAATGTTAAAAAGGGCGCGTTTTACATCTACTTTGATGTTTTTACTCTGAAACCCGGAGAACCGTTAGAGATTCATTACGTATTCAAAGGCGAAAAAGCCAGAAGAAAAAAGAAGGTGCTGGAATTTGATACCACCGTGGTCGTAGTTCCCAAACAACAGGTTTTTTCGCAGTTGTTTAAACTGGAGCGAAATCGTTTGAAACGAAATAAATACTTTTTAACCGTGGAAGTAATTTCGGGCAAAAAAAAGGTATCGACCGAACAAAAATTTTCCTTTTTCTGGTCTCTTGTTCCCAGCACCGTCGAAGACATCAATCTGGCGTTAAAACAGATGAGCTATATTTTGAGCGCCGATACTTTGGATAAATATTTAAAAGCTCCGCTCGAAGTTAAACAGGCATTTTTTAAACGTTTCTGGAAAGAACGCGATCCGGATCCGACGACCTCCAAGAACGAGTTGAAGGACGAATATTTTAAGCGGGTCAATTACGCCAATACTCATTTTTCAACCATGACCCAGGACGGTTGGCTTACGGATCGGGGGCGCATTCTGATCAAATTCGGTTTTCCCGACGATATTGAACGCCATCCTTTTGAGATTGACAGCCCTCCTTATGAGATATGGCAATATTACGCGCTGCGAAAAACCTTTTTGTTTGTCGATTATACCGGATTCGGAGATTACCGGCTCGATCCGCGTTTTATCGATATGGAATACCAGTAAGTCTAATCGATCCGTTCTATTTTTGCCCCGATAGCGGAAAGTCGTTTGTCGATTTGTTCGTATCCGCGATCGATGAGCTCCGCCCTGTCGATAATACTTTCTCCCTGCGCCGCCATGGCGGCAATAACCAGAGCAATACCGGCGCGGATATCCGGACTGCTCAATTCCTGACCCTTCAACGGCGTGGGTCCGTGAACGATCACCCGATGGGGGTCGCACTGGATGATATTGGCGCCCATAACCGAAAGCTTATCCACAAAAAACATCCTCGATTCGTACATCCAGTCATGGCACAGGGTCATGCCTTCAGCCTGAGTCGCCAGCACAATCATGGGACTCATCAAATCCGTCGGAAAAGCGGGCCACACTCCCACCTGAACTTTTCCCGAACGCGAAATCAATTTTGAAGGCTGGATAGACAGGGTGTTGTCATCCAAAAACTTTGCATTAACATTCATCTGTTTAAGATGGAAAACGGTCATTTGCAAATGCGATTTGACGGCGTCGTGAATGACGAGCGGACTGTTTAAACACGCGGCAGCCACGGCAAAGGTTCCCGCTTCGATGTGGTCGGGAACGACGGAATGTTCAAATCCTCGCAGACGGGCGTTGCCGCGAATTCGCAAACGATTGGAACCGACGCCGTCGATTTCGGCGCCCATTTTTATCAGAACGCGGCAGAGGTCGGCGATGTGCGGTTCGCTGGCGGCATTTTCGATAACCGATTCGCCTTCAATTGTTCCGCTTAAAAGCAGGGCGTTGCCGGTTGCAGTGACCGAAGCTTCGGTTAACAAAACGCGAGCCGGTTTCAGTTCGGAAGCCCGCAAAATAAAATCATCTTCCGAAGAAACGACTTTTCCGCCGAAAGCCTGCACAACCTCAAAATGAGTGTTAACTTTTCGCCGACCGATAACGCATCCGCCGGGCGGAGGAAGAATGACTTCTTTGGTAACAGGCAAAAGCCCTCCGATTAATAAAATAGAAGCCCGCAGGTTTCCGGCTAATTCCCGCGTAAGGCGGTTGCCCTGAATGTGTCCGCTGATTTCGTAAACCGAAGGCTTTACCCGCGTAACCGTTTTACCGAGATTCCGCAGCAAGTTTAACATCGCGTGCACATCACGGATTTCCGGCACGTTTTTCAGTACACAGGTTT